>JAYUFH010000250.1:0-1748 GCA_043738765.1 Pseudomonadota bacterium
GCGGATGCCAGTGGACTTCGAGCATCTTTACCACTACCGGCCGCTTCTGTTGGAGAGTTTTGTGGACAGCGCCCATTTTACGGGCGCCTGTTATCGGGCTGCCAACTGGATACGGGTGGGGCGGACGAAGGGCCGCGGTAGACAGGATCGTTTCCGCCAGGCGAAGGAAACAGTCAAGGATATTTATATGTATCCGCTGGAGAAAGACTTTCGGGCCCAGTTGGGGTTGGTTGCCGATGCCGGCCGTAGCGCCCTCGGACCGGCAGACGGACTGGATGCGGAGACGTGGGCGGAAAAAGAGTTTGGCGGCGCACCAATAGGAGATGCGCGGCTGGCCCAAAGACTTGTCAACATCGCCAGCGCCAAAGCCGGTACCCCGGGGCGCGCCTTCTGCGGCGTGGCGCAAGGAGATGCCGCCGCCGTCAAGGGCTACTACCGGATGATCGATAAGCCGGAGGACTCGGCGGTTACCATGGACAACATCCTGCAGCCGCACCGGGACCGCTGGCGCAAGAATTTGAAAGCGCCGTACCATTCGGCGGATGCAGGGGCAGAAAACCGTCCTCTGCATACAGGACGGCAGTGATCTGAACTACAACGGCTTGGCCACATGCACTGGGCTGGGCGTGATCGGCACAAACCAGACAACGGCTAAAAGCAGAGGATTGCATCTGCATTCCACCTTTGCGATCTCACCAACCGGTCTGCCGCTGGGCGTGCTGAAAGCGCAGTGTTTGGCGCCGGTGGCGAAAGCGCCGGAGGATAAGCGGCGTGCGTGTGCTATCCCCATTGAAGAGAAGAAAACCTTTCTTTGGATTGAGCATCACCGCGACTTGGTGGCCGTGGCCGCCGACATGCCCCATACCCGCCTGATTGATGTGTGCGACCGTGAGGCGGACTTCTTCGAGATGTTCGAAGAGCAGCGCCGAGAAGGCTCTGTTGAACTGTTGGCCCGAGCCAAACATGACCGCAAAACCGAAGAGGATCCGCTCAAGCTGTGGGAAGCCGTTCGCCAGACGGAGGTACAAAGCCGGGTTCGCGTGCAGATTCCGCGCCAGAGCGCCCGGCCGAAGAAGAGTAAACAGCAGGCGCGCGCGATGCGGCCCGCGCGCGCCGCGGATCTGATGGTGCGCTTTAAGAAGGTCCAACTCAGCCCGCCACGCCACCACGCCGACAAGGCTCCGATTGATATCTGGGTGATTCATGCGCTGGAGGAAAATCCGCCCCCGAACACCGAAGCCGCGGAATGGTTCCTGCTGACGACGATCACTCTCGGCTCGCCCGAAGATGCTGAGCAATGCCTGCGCTGGTACTGTTTGCGCTGGCGCATTGAGGACTGGCATCGTGTGCTGAAATCGGGATGCCGCATTGAGGATATCGCTCACGACACAGCCGACCGCATACGGCGGGCGGTGGCGATAAATCTGGTGATAGCCTGGCGGATTATGCTGATGACACTGCTGGGCCGCGAGACGCCGGGCCTGCCTGCCGAGGTATTGTTCTCCGATATCGAATTGCGGACGCTACGCGCCTACGCAAAAAAAAAAGCCTGAAGCCACCCCTACTGCTGGGTGATGCGGTACGCTTGGTCGCCAAGATCGGCGGTTATCTCGCACGCAACAGCGATCCGGCTCCCGGTCATCAACTGATCTGGTATGGCTACGAGGCATTGCGGTTCATGGCCTTTGGGTTCGAGCTGGGGGAGGCGGGTATTGCCAGCGTTAATTATGGGTAAAGGGCAGGGCTAG
>JAYUFH010000251.1:0-12412 GCA_043738765.1 Pseudomonadota bacterium
ACTGCGAGGCCAGACCGACAAATTTAGCCGAGGCACGCGCATGCATGCCGAGTTTGTTGATCACTGTGACGGACACGCTTTTCATCGGCCGCCCTCCGCGACCCGCAGGGGGTGAGGTGCGCGCACGATGCCTTCAATACCGCCGCTCACGGCCTTGGCGATCAGGTCTTCGAGGGTGAGGTGACGGTAATTGAGTACGCGTATCAGCATCGGAAGGTTCACTCCGCTCACCAGCTCCATGTGATTCTCTCTCAGTAGCCGGCAGGCCGCGTTGGTGTGCGACGCCCCGTAGATATCCGCCAGGATAAGCAGGCCCTGTCCCTGTTCCAGGCGGGTGATGTACGGCCGTATCGCCTGGATGATCTGTTCCGGTGTTTTGAGATAATCCACTGGCATGGCCTCGAGCTGCGCGGGTAGTTCGCCCAGCACATGTTCGACCGAGTCCAGCAATCCCTTGCCAAAATCCTCCTGGGCAAGAATCAGTAAACCTATCATGGTAACTCCCGATGACGCACGAGCGCTTTGATGCCTTTGCTGGAAAAATGTTCCGCCAGCTTGTTGACCAAATATACGGAGCGGTGCTGCCCGCCGGTGCAGCCGACGGCGATGGTCATGTAGCTTCGATGCTCAGCCTCGAAACTGGGCAGCCAGGTTTCCAGGAATTGACAGAGTTGCTGGTACATATTCTGCACCTTTTCCTCGTTATCGAGAAATTGCACCACTGGCGCATCCAGTCCGGTGAGGCTGCGTAGCTCCTCCTGCCAATGGGGGTTCGGCAGGCAGCGTACATCGAACACGTAGTCCGCATCCAGGGGTGTGCCCTTCTTGAAACCGAAGGACTCGAACATCAGGGTCATGCCCGGGGTATCGGCGCTCTGGGCGTAGTTATGCACCAGATGACGCAACTCGTGCGGGGTGGTATGGGTGGTATCGAAGCGCGCCGCCGCATTGCGCGAAAGCGGGTCGAGCATTGCCTTTTCCAGACGCACAGCTTCGAGCAGTGGCGTGTGTTTGTCTGTCATGGGGTGCTTGCGCCGTGTTTCCTTAAAGCGCCGTACCAGTACCGACTCCTCGGCCTCGAGAAAAATAATCTGGTATTGCAGCCCCAGGGTTTTGAGTTGTTGCAGACTCTCCGGCAAGGCGCCGAGAAACGCTTTATTGCGGGCGTCGATGCCGACGGCGGCGTCCTTGAAGTTGTTGTCGTTCGTCTGTGCCAGTTGCTGGGAGAAGGGTGGCAGAAGCGCCGCTGGCAAATTGTCGATGCAGTAAAAACCCATGTCCTCCAGGGCCTGCAACGCGATGCTCTTGCCAGATCCAGACAGGCCGCTGACGATGATCAGGCGCATAACTCACCTCGGTTTGAGCGGCGAGGAGGTTTCATTTGCCGTCCCCGCGCATGCTGGCTTGCTGACGTTTGTTCAGTTCCTCCAGGGGATTGATGCCGCGCATGCGCAGGATGTGGTTGCGCGTCGCCGCCTCTACCAGCACGGCCAGGTTGCGTCCCGGCGCCACGTACAGTGTCACCTCTGGGATATCGACATCGAGTATGCGGCGGGTTTTCTGTTCCACCTGCAACCGGTCGATTTTGCTCATGCGATGTTTTTTCATTTGTTCCAGGCGCAGGATCAGGCGCAGGGTCTTCTCCGAACGTATGGCGGTATCGCCGAACATGGCGCGTGCATTCAGGATGCCGAGGCCGCGGACTTCGAGCAGGCCCGATAGAATTTCCGGCGATCGCCCGATCAGCACATCCGGATTGGTGCGGGAGAATTCCACCGCGTCGTCCGCGATCAGCCGATGGTTACGGCTCAACAATTCCAGGGCCAGTTCGCTTTTGCCCATGCCGCTTTCCCCGGTGATGAACACGCCGACCCCCATGACTTCCATGTAGACGCCGTGTAACGTGGCGTGCGCGGCCAGGGCGCGCGTCAGGTAGGACTGCAGGCGGTCGATGACCTTGGGGCTGGGCAAGGGCGAGGAGAACAACGGCAGACTTAATGCGTCTGCGGCGGCGCGCAGGTCCGGCGGTGTTTTGCCGATGTTCGCCAGCACCACCACGGCCGTCTTGGGGCAGCTGAAAAGCTCGGTCAATGCCTGTTTGTGCTGCGTCTTGCTGAGTCTCTTGAGGTAATCGATTTCTGCGCCGCCCATCACCTGTACGCGATTGGGGTGGACAAAATTGAGATGACCGACCAGCGCCATGCCGGGGAATTTAGCCGTGGCCGGTTCGAGCAATCGCTGCTTGCCATTTTCGCCCGCCAGCCATCTGAGCTTGAGGGGTGCACGCTGGGCCGCAAACAGATCTTGGGCGGTCAGATTGTTATTCATGGTATCTCGGCGATCGACCTAAAACGGAACAATGCTGGGCATTCTGCCAGTAATTCAGGTCCAGGCAAACGTTCCACAATGCCCGCCGGACCGGCGGGCATTGTCCGTGTTCGGGGTAGGGTGGGATTTCGGCCAGATTCCGCTGCCGGCGTGCAAACTCAACCGACCGGTATCCGCACACGTAGCGTGCGGTTGCCCCAGGCGGTGGAGTGGGCGCCAGCCTCAGTCTATTTTCTGGTCTTTGAGTGCGCCGCCGTTGCGGTGATGGTCGGTGACTTTTTCCTTGTGTTTGAGTACCTGCCGGTCAAGCTTGTCGGCCAGGGCGTCGATGGCGGCGTACATGTCGTTGTCTTCGGAGTCGGCGTGCAGCGAGGCGCCCTTGGTGTGTATGGTCGCCTCGACCGCATGGCGGTTTTTCTTTTTCTCGTAATGCAACACGACGTTGGTGGTGGTGGCGTGGTCGAAGTGTTTCTGGATACGCCCGAGTTTCTCTGCAACATAGTTGCGCAGGGGTTCGGTGACTTCTATCTGTTGTCCGGTGACGTTGATTTGCATGGTGCTCTCCACAGAGTCGAGTACAACTAGATGAGTGACTTCCTCAGACTGGAAGGCGGAATATTCAGCGCCTCGCGGTATTTTGCCACAGTCCGGCGGGCAACGTGTATACCTTGTTCCTCGAGAATTTCGGCAATTTTACTGTCGCTGATGGGTTTCGTGGCTTTTTCCGCCTCCACCAGCTTTTTGATGAGTGAGCGTATGGCCGTGGCCGAGCAGGTGCCGCCGTCCGCTGTGCTTACGTGGCTGGAGAAGAAGTACTTCAGTTCGAAGATACCGCCGGGGGTCAGCATATATTTGTGGGTGGTGACGCGGGAAATGGTGGATTCGTGCATCTCGACGATCTCGGCGATGTCGTGCAACACCAGGGGTTTCATGGCCTCGGGCCCGTGTTCGAAGAAGGCGCGTTGCCGGTCGACGATGGCGCGCGCCACCTTGAGCAGTGTTTCGTTGCGGCTGGCCAGGCTCTTGATGAACCAGCGCGCCTCCTGCAGACGTTCCTGCAGGTATTTGTTGTCGGCGCTGGCGTTGCCGCGGCTGATCATTTTTTCATATTGATTGTTCACCCGCAGGCGCGGCGCGGAGTTGCTGGTGAGATCGGCGCGCCATACACCGCGCACTTTCTTTACCAGGATATCCGGCACGATATAGGCGGCGGACGAGGACTGTATGGTTCCGCCGGGTCGTGGGTTGAGCGATTGGATGATCGAGATGACCTCCTGCAACTCCTCCGCCGGCAGTTTCATGCTGCGGCGCAGCGCCTTGAAGTCGCGTGATGCCAGCAGGTCAAGGTTTTCCGTTTTGGCCAGCTGGCGTGCCGCCGCGAGATGTGGCGTGTCCGGCCCCATCGGGCGCAGCTGTAACAACAGGCACTCACTGAGGTTGCGCGCGCCCACACCGATGGGATCGAAATTCTGGATCTGGTGCAACACCGCTTCGATTTCCTCCACGTCGATCTCGAGGTCCGCGCTTAAGGATTGCCGGATGTCCTCCAGGCTGGTGCTGAGGTAGCCATCGTCACTGATGGCGTCGATGAGCGCCAGGGCGATGGGCATGTCGTTTTCGGAGAAGATCGACATCTGCATCTGCCACAGCAAATGCTCGCGTAAACTTAAGGGCGCGCTGTTGCGCGCATCGATATCCGGCAGGCCGTCGCCCTGTTCATTGCGTTCCGCTGTGTTGGTAGCAGAGGCGAAGTTGTCGTCCCAGTCCGGTTCGCTGGCATACTCCTCGGTGCCATCCTCGCCTTCGACGGCGGTATCGAGGCCGCTCTCGGCGGGGGTGGTAGATTCGAATGTGTCCTCGCCATTCACGGACTCGGCGACTTCGCCGGCCGCCAACTCGCGTTCGCGCTCTTCGTTCTCGGCTTTTGGTGCGGCTGATTCATCCTCGACCTCCTCCAGCAGCGGGTTGTTTTCCAGGGCCTCCTGGATCTCCTGCTGCAGCTCAAGCGAAGACAATTGCAGCAGGCGGATGGCCTGCTGCAGCTGCGGGGTGATGGTCAGGTGTTGACCAAGTCTGAGGTCGAGAGATTGCTTCATTGAATACGCTATGCTGGCACAGTTTGGTTATTGACGGCGTCCCTAGGGAAAAGCGTTCTTCAGTTAACTCAAGTCTAGTCTATTTTTTCCTCGAATGGACGATCTGTCCAGCAATAGCCTGGTCGGGTATTGCTAACACCTTGCTGCACCGGGATTTTACCCGCCAGCAGGGTCTGTTGAGTCGTGTGCCTGAGGCGGGCTGGCCAAAAACAGGCAGGTGGGACTATCGCGTACGGAATGGGCCGAAGTGAGAGAATACGACGCAACAGCGGTAGGCTGGGCGTCCGCCAGGCGAGCCCACGGATGGGCGAGGTAGGGCGCTGTCGGGAACAGGCGCCGAGAGGGCGGAAGTACTGGCGCCAGGCCCCTTGGGGCAAACGCAGGAGCAGTTTCCAGTGCATCGCCCACCACACGCGATCGATAATCTTCCGCGGGTGGGCGATGCCACCCTGCGAATGCCGCGCTTCCCGTAACGCGGGGGTCACGCTGCGGCAACCTCGACTTTTTTCAGGGGGTGGGTCGCTAAAGCCGGAAGTCCTCCCCCAGATAGACTTTTTTGACTTCCTCGTTATACAGGATTTCGGTCGGCGAACCGGATGCCAGGATCTTGCCGTCGCTCAGAATGTAGGCACGATCGCAGATCTTGAGCGTCTCCCGTACATTGTGATCGGTGATCAGCACGCCGATGCCGAGCTTTTGCAGGTGGCCGATGAGCTGCTGGATGTCCAGGACCGAAATCGGATCGACGCCGGCGAAGGGTTCGTCCAGCAGGATGAAGCGCGGGCGGGTGGCGAGGGCACGTGCGATCTCCACGCGCCGGCGTTCGCCTCCGGACAGGCTCATGCCCAGGGTCTCGCGGCGTTCGGTGATGTGCAGCTCTTGCAGCAGCTCTTCCAGGCGGTGGCTGCGTTCATCCGCCGTCAGGTCGGGCAGGGTCTCGAGGATCGCGAGGATGTTGTCCTCGACCGTGAGTTTGCGGAATACCGATGGTTCCTGCGGCAGATAGCCGATACCCAGGCGCGCCCGCCGGTGCATGGGCAGGGCACTGACATCGGCGTTATCGATGAAGATGGAGCCGCGGTCCAGGGCTATCAGCCCGACGATCATATAGAAACAGGTGGTCTTGCCGGCGCCGTTGGGCCCCAGCAGGCCGACGACCTCGCCGCTCTCGATGGAAACGGAGACGCTGTTGACCACCTGCCGCCCCTTGTACTGTTTGTGCAGCTCGTTGGCGCTCAGGGTGCTCATGGATGCTTCCGTTTTTGCGCGCCAGGGAGGGTATTGGGCGCGGCGGGTTTTTCGATGGCGGCCGATTCGATGGTCACCGCCACCCGGCCGTCGGCGCCGTCGCCCTCGGCAGTGAGGGTGCTCTCCGCCAGGTCGTAATGCAGGGTATTACACAGCACCAAGTTGGCGCCCTGTTGCAGACGCACCTCGCCGGACAGGTCGGCCTGGCTGGCGAGGGCGTGGTATTCGAGCCGCAGGGCGGATGCGTGCAGGTCCTGCCCCGGCGTTTCCGATGGCTGATAGAGGGTGACGGGTTTACCCGTGGCGATAATAGTATCGATCTTGTCGCCTTTGTAACTGGCCTCGACACGGGCGGCGTTGATGCGCATGCCCCCCTGGATGAAGCTCACCCTGCCGATATACAGCGTGATCGATTTCTTCTGGTTGATCTCAATACGGTCGGCTTTGATGTGTATCGGCTGTTCACGGTCCAGGGTTTTGCTGGGGCTGCTCACGTCGCTGGTGGTGTCGTCACGGCCGGTCGCCGGATCAGGCTGGGGAGGTTCGATGTGAGACGGTGTGGCCGCGGCCGGCACGCTGCCTTGCGTGTCGTCGAGGGCCCAGGCCGGCGCTATGCCAAGCAGGGTGAGGGCGATGAACAGCCAGGGGTGAGTGGTTATTTTCATCAGTTTAATACCACATGCAGTTCCTGGGTGGTGATTTCGCCGCCGGGTCCGGTCAGGTCTTTCCCGCGGGTCACGCGTACATTGCCCAGCATCAGTAGCTCCTTGCCATGGTTGTAGATCTTACCGCGATCGGCCGTGGTGTTGATCGGGGCTGTTCCGGGTGCGTACTGGGTAAGTCGCGGTTGTTCCAGCAACGAGGTGTCGTCGTCTGGATAGTGTGTGATCTTGCGCCCGTGCAGTACGTATTTTGGTTCACCCTGGGTGCTCATCATTGTCGAGGTAAAATTCTCCGCGTGGTAGTCGGGTTCGTGGCGCGCCGCGCTGTTGAGGGCGATAACCGGTTTGACCAGCGCGTTTGGCAGCCACAGCGACAACGCCAGCAGTAGCAGCAGCACGCCAGCGATGATGGTCTTGTTGCTATCCCAGGTCATGTCCTACCCGTGGTTGGCCGGCCAGTGTTTAAAAATAACGTTGCATTTCCGCCGCGTGCGTCCCCTGCGCCAGCATGATCAGCTCGCACACATCGCGCGCGGCGCCCCGACCGCCTTCGTTTGGCGTAATCCAATGGGCGTGCTTCTTCACCAGGGCATGGGCGTCCCGCACCGCCACCGCCAGACCGACGCGCAGCATGATGGGCAGGTCCACCAGGTCGTCGCCGACAAACGCCACCTGGTCTGACCGCAATGCCAGTTCCTGGATCAGTTGTTCGTACGCCGGCAGTTTTTCCTGACAGCCCTGACGCACGTGCTGGATACCGAGTTCGCGTGTGCGGTGTTCGACGATCCTGGAGGTCCTGCCGGTGATGATGCCGATGGCAACGCCGTTGCGTTGCAGCATTTTCATGCCGTGGCCGTCGCGCGAGTTGAAGGCCTTGTATTCCTCGCCGTTATTGTCGACGAACAAGCGGCCGTCGGTGAGCACGCCGTCGACGTCGAACAGCACCAGCTTGATCTGCTCCGCCTGCCGCGCGACGTTGGGTGGGATGTCGAACCAGAGCGGAAAATCGTCGCTCATCAGACGACCCCCGACTTGAGCAGGTCTTGCATGTTGAGTGCACCGGTGACGCGATTGTCCGTGTCCACCACAAACAGACCGTTGATATTGAGGGAGCGCATCAGCTGCACCGTTTCCGCCGCCAATTTGTCGGCGTGGGTGGTCTTGGGGTTGCGCGTCATTACGTCGGCGATGTCGGCCTTATAAACGTCGATGCCGTTATTGAGTGTGCGTCGTAAGTCGCCGTCGGTGTAGATCCCGCATAGACGGCCGGTCGCATCGAGCACGCCGGTCATGCCCAGACCCTTGCCGGTCATTTCGAGCAAGGCGTCCCGCAGGCTCGCGTCTTCCTTGACCAGGGGGATGCGGTCGCCGGCGTGCATGATGTCGCTGACGTACAACAACAGCCGGCGGCCGAGTTTTCCGCCGGGGTGCGAGCGGGCGAAGTCGTCCGGCGTGAAGCCGCGGGTCTTGAGCAGCGCCACCGCCAGGGCGTCGCCCATGACCAGGGTGACGGTGGTGCTGGAGGTGGGTGCAAGATTGAGGGGGCAGGCCTCTATGGCCACACCCACATCCAGATTCACGTCCGCCAGACGCGCCAGACTCGAGGCCGGGTTGCCGGTGAGGCTGATGAGCTTGACGCCCATGCGCTTGATGATGGGCAGGATGGTAAGGACCTCGGCGGTCTCGCCCGAGTTGGAGATGGCGATGACGACATCGGGTGGCGTGATCATGCCGAGATCGCCGTGACTCGCTTCCCCCGGGTGCACAAAGAACGCCGGCGTGCCGGTGCTGGCCAGCGTTGCGGCGATCTTGCCGCCGATGTGACCGGATTTACCCATGCCCACCACCACCACGCGTCCTTCGCAGTCGAGCATCAACTGACACGCGCGCGCGAAGTCGCCGTTGATGCGCGGAAGCAGCGCTTCCACGGCGGCGGCTTCGAGTTCGATGACGGCCCGGCCATGTTGTTGCAGGGAAACGCTGTCGGTCATGGGTTTCGTGAATTTGTGGCGAGTAGAGTAATCTCTAGAAGTATATAGAAACGAGAAATAATATCCTAATGGGCCAGATTGGTTTTCATTCCATCCTAATACTGCTCGGCGTGTCGGTGGTACTGGTCGCCGTGTTCCGTTATTTGCGCCTGCCCTTCATTCTGGCCTACCTGTGCACCGGCCTGTTGGTCGGCCCGTCGGGTCTCGGCTGGATCCCCGACATGGCCGGCACCCGCACCCTGGCGGAGTTCGGTCTGGTGTTCCTCATGTTCACCATTGGCCTGGAATTCTCCCTGCCGCAATTGTTCGCCATGAAGCGCACGGTGCTCGGTCTGGGCGGGATGCAGGTGGTATTGAGCTGTCTGGCATTTGGCGGCATCGCCTGGCTGTTGGGCATGACGGTGGCGGGTGCCATGGTGGTCGGTGGCGTGCTCGCCCTGTCGTCCACGGCGGTGGTGATGAAGTTGCTGGCGGATCAGCTGGAACAGCATTCGCGCCACGGCCGCGCCGCCTTCGGCGTGCTGCTGTTCCAGGACCTCGTGGTGGTGCCGTTCCTGATTTTCATTCCCATGCTGGCGGGCGATGGTCAGATGCAGTCGCTGCCGGCAGCGCTCGGTTGGGCGCTGGTCAAGAGTGTGACGGTGCTGGTGGTGATCTTCCTGGTGGGGCGGGTGTGGCTACGGCCCATGTTTCATGAAGTGGCCATGGCGCGCTCGCGCGAGTTCTTCGGCATGACGGTGCTGCTCATTACGCTTGCCTCCGCCTGGCTCACGGACCTCGCCGGCCTGTCCATGGCACTGGGCGGTTTTCTCGCCGGCCTCATGATCGGCGAGACCGAATACCGCCATCAGGTAGAGAGCGATATCCTGCCCTTCCGCGACGTGCTGCTCGGTTTGTTTTTCGTCACCATCGGCATGAGTCTGGATCTCGAGGTGGTGCGCAGCGAATGGATGTGGGTGACCGCCACCCTTACGGCCATCATCGCCATCAAGACCCTGCTGGTGCTGGCCGCCGGTCGGGCCTTCCGCATGGAGACGGGTGTGGCCCTGCGCACCGGTCTGGTGCTGGCCCAGGGTGGCGAGTTCGGTTTCGCCCTGGTGCTGCAGGCACAACACTTCCATGTACTGGACGGGCGCTATGATCAAATCCTGCTGGCGGCCATGGTGCTGAGCATGCTCATCGCGCCATTTCTCATCCGCTACAACGGGCGCATGGTAAAGCGCCTGTTGCCGGACTACCGCGAACGACGCGCAAGCAACCTTGACGCGATACGCACCAGCGCCGGCGAAGCACACAACCACGTGATCGTCTGCGGCTATGGCCGCAGCGGCCAGAACCTGGCGTGGATGCTGAAGGAGGAGGCCATCGAGAGTCTCGGTCTCGACCTCGACCCGGTGCGCGTGCGCGATGCGCGCGATGCCGGTGAGCGCGTGCTGTACGGCGATTCGGCGCGCCGGGATGTGCTCCTGTCCGCCGGCCTGCAGCATGCGCGCGCCCTGGTGATCAGTTTCGTCGATACTGCAACCGCCTTGCGCATGCTGGAGATCACGCGCCAGCTGCGCCCCGACATGCCGGTGATCGTGCGCACCATGGATGACCGCGACTTGGAAAAGCTCAAGGCCGCGGGTGCCACCGAGGTGGTGCCGGAAAGTTTGGAGGGCAGTCTGATGATGGGCTCGCACTTGTTAATGTTGCTGGGTGTGCCAGTGACCCATATCGTGCGCCAGGTGCGCAACGTGCGCGCCGGGCGTTACCGCATGCTGCGCGGATTCTTTCACGGCGCCGCCGGCGTGGACGAGACCGAGGAGTCCTATCGCGAACGCCTGCATTCGGTGACGCTGTTGCCGCAGGCGCGCGCCGTGGGCAAGCGCCTGGACGAATTGCCCCTGGCGGAGATCGGCGCCGAAGTCACCGCCGTGCGCCGCGGCGGCATCAGCGGCCCGCAGCCGGCGGCGGATACGCAGTTGGTGGCGGGGGATGTGCTGGTGTTGTATGGCACGCCGGAGGCGTTGGAGCAGGCGGAGAAGGTGTTGTTGGAGGGATAATGCTTGCCGTTTTTTCTCCCTCACCTCAACGCCCCAGCTATCAACATCAGCACTCCCCCCAAAAACCGTCCGTTCCTTCCCCCTCTCAGGGGGAAGGTTAGGATGGGGGTGCAATGCCAAGGGTTGTCCCTGAAGTATTTCTGGTCGAGCGCGCTACCGCGCGGCTTTAAAATCTTAATTGCGGGTCCCGCCCCGCAGGCGGGTTACTTTTCTCTTGCCTGCCCAAGAGAAAAGTAACCAAAAGAGAAGGGCACCCGGCCCGCTCGCCGCGCAAAAACCGCGCGGTGCCCTGTGCTCCTCGCCCCACCGGGGCGCTGCGCAACTCGCTTAGCCACTGTCGATGGCTAAGCTCAGACAGTGCTCGCGAAGCCCCCCCGGTGGGGCTGCGGTGCTCGGCGAGCTCGAACGGGGCTGAAAACCCGCTTCGGTGATTGTTTGTAGATGTTTAGTGTATTGACTCCGGCTCCATCAATTCTCGCCAAAGGCCAGGAGTGATAAACAATGAAATCATTGAAATGAGTGAGCATGAAGTTGACTATGGCCACATTAATTAACATTATCCTTTATCACCTTCAGATGGGTTAAAAATGGGAATAAATTCTGAGAGTAAGGCGAATGACACACCAGTATCGCGCCCGCTCGTGTCTGATGCGATAGTGATCGCTGTCATGACTACACTTTCATATGGGCTTGGGTATTGCTACGAGGTTGGGATCGCTGATGAATTTGGGATCCCTGTTGAGCTTATTTCTGTCGATACTGCGACGCTGCTAAAGGCAGGCGGAGTGCTGGGAGGTTTTCTTGTTGCGCTTTATTTCATCATTGATACTGTTGCGGTGTTTGTGCCACGCGGTAAGCATCCTTGGTCTTCTGACGTTACTTACTATCTTGCGAGTTATATTTTTTCGCTTGTACTCCTGTACCTATCGGTTAGTGAATTGAAAACATATATATTTGTTACTTGTTATTTCATATTTGTTGGTTTGGTATATGCGGTATGGCCGATTTTCTTCGGCAGCAAAGAGCTTTCGTATCGAGAGCGGTATGTAGAAGTTGAGGCAGCGGAAAGGAAGGTTATGTCAAGAAGTATAACGTCCACGATAGTATCAAACGGTGGAAGTGTGCCAGCGTTGCTGGTTATTTTATGTGTGCTTATTCTTTATGTCTCTAATCAGCTTGGGCATAATCATGCGAAGACTCAGGAGGAATATTTTTTAGTAACAACATCTACAAACAATGTTGTGTTGGGAATATACGGTGATGTGTTCGTTACAAGCATATTTGACCCTTGTACCAAGAAAATAGTTGGTCCGTTGTTGGTACAGAAACTGACCGAAAAATCGGAAGTCTCGTTAAGCCAGCTGAATGTTGGGCCTCTTACAGTGGACCATGAGAAGAAATCTACGATGAGTAGCGATTTTGATGATGGGGGCTAGCCCGCGTAGGGCGCAATGAGCATCGCGAATTGCACCGTATGTAGCAGTTGGTTTTGAAGTTCCCTCCCGTTCGAGCTCGCCGAGCACCGCAGCCCCACCGGGGGGGCTTCGCGAGCACTGTCTGAGCTTAGCCATCGACAGTGGCTAAGCGAGTAGCGCAGCGCCCCGGTGGGGCGAGGAGCACAGGGCACCGCGCGTCTTTTGCGCGACGAGCGACACGGGTGTCCTTCTCTTTGGTTACTTTCTCTTGGACAAGCAAGAGAAAGTAACTCGCCCGCGGTGCGAGAACCGCAGTTAGGGGTTAAAGCCGCGCGCCAGCGCGACCCTACAGAAACCCAAGGCCAAAGAAAGGCGCAACCACACTCAGCCCTTCGGTTCCGACTGCAGATACAACGCCGCCCCACCCACCACCAGAAACAACAGCACCCAGTCCCATTCGAACGACAGATAACTTGGCGCCGACACGATCAGCAAGGCCAAGGCCGTGAGGGATGAGAATGGTTGAAAGCGGAACAGCGCGCCGAACAGTGTCGCGACGAGCAGCATCGACTGGATCTTGGTGATGTTCACATACCAATCGCTCACCCCTGGCACGTTCTGCCAGAC
>JAYUFH010000252.1:0-1746 GCA_043738765.1 Pseudomonadota bacterium
GTAGATCTGCGACCCGCCGGCGTGCGGTACTGGCACCAACGGCTTTCTCCGCCAGATAATAGATCGTCGTAATACTGGTTGCGCTAAGGAGTGCGTCGAGCTCCTTGCGTGCGACGATATCCATGAGCGCAACGGTGGGTACATGGTGTGGGACGCGGGTCAATAAAGCGTCGAGTATTACATTGGTGTCAAACAGGATACGCATGGCGGCTAGCGGTACTTGTCTTCCAGATGCTTACGGTAGTCCGCCTGGTCGAGCGAACTGCCAGCCAATGACCCTGCCAGACGCCGCATTACGGGGGTAAGTTCACGCTGGGGCGGGCTGTCTGGCGCACTGAGTCTGGAAAACAGGTCTGCCACCAGCTCCGAAACGCTCTTGCCAGAGCGACGCGCGTAGCTCTTGGCGCGACGGATCCCGGTCTAGTGATTTTGGGACTATCGAGGGGTTTCAACGGGGCCTGGCAGGAAAGTAACGTATACGTTACCATTCTCGCACGGGTATCCGGATTGAGGAATACATCCGAGCGGATGGTACGAGTCCCTACCGCACCTGGTTCGATAGCCTTGATGTTCAGGCTGCCTCGAAAGTTGTAACGGCCAAGCTGCGCATGGAGCTTGGCAAACCCTCAAATATCAAGTGGTTTGCCGGTATGGGCGAATTCGTTATTGATTGGGGGCCCGGGTACCGAATCTATCTGGCCAAGGATGGCGATATGCTCATGGTGTTGTTGGGTGGCGGCACTAAGCGCAGGCAGCAGGCTGATATTGGTCGAGCCAAGGCACTGTATGCGGAATACAAAGCCAGAAAGGCCTTGAAGGCCGCGGCTAATAAGGCGGAAAAACCTCAGAGGTCGTGAATATGGCACTTACTCGAAATTTCAAGAAGACCGTTGTAGCCCGGGTCGAGCGCGATCCGGAGTTCGCCAAGGCGCTGCTGGATGAGGCGGCGACACTTTTTCTCAGCGACGAGCCGGAAACAGCGCGAGTTATCCTGCGAGACCTGGTGAATGCGACACTCGGATTCGAGCAGTTGGCCAAGCTGACCGACACTCCGAGCAAGAGCCTGCATCGAATGCTGTCGCCTGCGGGCAATCCGAGCATGGACAATCTGGCTGCCATTTTCGGTGCTGTCGGCAGCCGTTTGAAAGTAGACCTCAGGGTACGAGCCGTGCGTGCGGCATAGGGCGCATTACATGCGCATGCGCAGTCCCTCGGGGTCAAACAGAGGCTGTTCGATGATCGTTGCCGCCCGTCGCTCGCCCAGAATTTCAATCTCGAACGCGCGCGCTGCGATTTCGCGGCTCAGCGCCACCGGCACATAACCCTGCGCCAGGGAGCGATCAACGTAGTGGCCGTAGCCGCCCGAGGTCACCCAGCCGATGACCTTGCCGTCGTGCCAGATCGGTTCATCGCCCAGCACGTCCGCATCGTCCGCCGCCACCACGAAGCTGACGCGCCGTAGCGCGCCGCCGCTCTCCTGCTCGCGCAGGGCCGCGGCACGTCCGATAAAGTCAGGTTTCTTGAAGTCGACAAAACGCTCGAGCCCCGCCTCGATGACACCGTAGATCGGGCGCAGCTCGCGAAACCAGGTCGGAAAGTTCTTCTCGAGCCGCAGGCAGAGCAGCGCACGCATCCCGAAGTGGATGATGCCGAGGCTCTGGCCGGCCGCCATGATCGACTGGTACAGGCGGCGCTGGTACTCAGGTGCGACCCAGATTTCGTAGCCCAGATCGCCCGTGTAAGTGA
>JAYUFH010000253.1:0-1746 GCA_043738765.1 Pseudomonadota bacterium
GATCGGCACCACGGCGCCGTTTTCCGCCTGCAGCGGGGCCTTGATGGTGATGCCGGCATTGGCCGGGGCGGCAGAACTGCCCAACAGGCCACTGAGGGCCTCCTCCACGGATTTGGCGTCAAACGCGGACTTGGGCCAGGCGGCGGCCAAGGCGTGGGTGGGGGTCAGGAGGCCGGCCGAGGCAGCGACAGTCAGTACGCCACCGGCGAGGGTTCCTTTGAGGAAGGTTCTGCGGTTTAAGGTTGTCACGGGATTCTTTCTCCATGGGTCATTAAAATAGATTCAATTTTACGTCAAATGCTCCAGACGACACATCCGCCCCGCGACTGCCTGGCACCGGCGGGGATACAGTGTGGGAGACGCAGGAAAAGCCTGGACTATTCCCGCGACGGCGCAATACGCGGCGGTCGTCCGACGAGGGGTATTATCGCTTACCTCCTGGATACAAAACAGGGATGAAGAATAAAGCCCCCAACAGGGAGAAACACAGACCGACACTCAGCACCTGTGCGAGGGGTTGCAGCAGCTCGAATCCGGGGACCAGACCGCTGGCCAGGGGCAGCAGGCTGAGCAGGCCACTGATGCCGAAGACCAGCATCGGCCGTCCCATCCGCTGCGCCGTGCTGGCGTCAAGCACACTCGCGCTGCCACGCATTGAACGCAGAGTATCCACCACCAGCAGCGGTGGAACCGCGCCCACGACCACCAATAACAACGCCCCCAAGCCCATGGGCAAGGACAACGGCTGACCGGTCCAGGCAATACCCGCCACCACACCGGCAAAGGCCAGCAGCACATTAACCAGTATGAGCAACACACCTCCCGCTGTGCGCAGACGCAAACCCAAGAGCAATAGCAATAGAAAGGAAGCCGCTAGCAAGACCAGCACATGCTTGAGGGAACGTTGCATGCTGTCGACAAATCCCAGCAGCGTACCCTGGTAGCCGGGAGGCAAAGCAGTCTGCTGCAACATCGCCTGCAGGTTGTGCACCACCCGACCGGGGGAGGCGTCGGCGGCCAGCGTGGCGCGTATTTCCACCATCGGCCGCTGTTGTTCACGCCAGCGAGCCTGCGTCAGCTCGGTGATGTGTCCGGAGGCGACATCATTGAGATACACAGCACCGCGGTTGTGCGTCTCGCCGTGCAACAACAAACGGGGTAACTCGTCCGCGCCGGAAGACGGCGGCAGAGACACACGCAAACTTACTCCCCGACCGGCGTCAGGCACGCTACCGATCAGCAGGCCGCCCTGGGCAATGCGCAGCACCCGCGCCATGGTGATGTCATCGAAATCCTCGTCCGCGGCGTGCTCCGGGTTAGCCTGTACCACCCACCCCTTTTGTCCTCCGCCGCTCGCCAACCGCACGCTCAACAGACCAGGCTGCACCGCCAGACTGGCGAGCATGCGCGCACCGATTCCGGCGAGCACCTCCCGATCCGGACCATGAACACGCAGGCATATCTCGCCCGTCGCCGCGAGCATCACCGGATCTTCGAAACGCTCCGCGGTGACCGAAGGTGGGTCGTTGGCGGTGACACGCACCGCCATGCCCGCGAGCGGCGCGGCCGCCAGCAGGCGCTGGAAATCACGACTCCAGGTCGCGGTGCTACGCCGGCGCAACGGCTGCGCTTGCAGCTCGATGCGCATCACCACCTCGTTCTGGCTGGCAGCCTCCGTGGTTTCCGGGTTTCCGCTTCCGATCTGAGTGAGGATGCCGTCCACCTTGCCGTTGCGTCGCGCCAGGC
>JAYUFH010000254.1:0-4657 GCA_043738765.1 Pseudomonadota bacterium
GGCTTATCCGGCACAGGCCTCGTGCTGCAAAACGTGGGTGATGGTCTCGCGGTAAACGCTAATGGCAGCTTTACCTTCACCGTTCCGATAGCCGTCGGCAGTGCCTACAATGTCACCGTTCTCGCCCAACCAGTCTCACCCAGCCAGACCTGCGCCGTCGTCAACGGTACGGGTATCGTGGCTGACACGCCGGTGACGAATGTGCAGTTGGCATGCGTGGTCATGGGTGACATCAATGGTGACGGTGTCGTCGATCACAAGGATGTCGTCCTGGCTGAGCGAATTGCCCTGGGCCTAACTACCGCCACGCCCGACCAGCTCGCACGCGGCGATATTCATGCCGACGGAACGATCGATATCTCCGATTATCTTCTTATTCAGAAACTGGGGCTTGGCCTATGAAAATGCGCGCGACCAACGCAACTCAATCCTATAGTTGGTTGACTCTGCTGCTGATTGTGTTCACCTTCAATAGCGGTTGTGCAAGTCGACAATCGATTTCAAACTATGCGCGTTCCGGCGACACAGTGGTGCTCTCGCTCGGTGGTACTGATAGCAACGCGTTGGCAGCGGTCTTGAAGAAACAGAACATCACAGTCTCCATTACCGACGCAGCCAACGTGGTTCGTACCGCGACGCTGCGCAATGTGTTTCGTCTATACAGTGACCCCACTAGTGGTTACAATTTTCGCTCACCAGGCAGTAGCCTGCACTACGACACTTATGTGACACCGCATCAGGGATTGTGGATGGCAGTGGTTGACCTGGTGGATCCGGCTTCAGGTAATCCGCTGGTGCTGGCGGTTGGGCCGGCCACCATCAGCGTGAGTTCGCCGGACCTCAATCCCTGGGTCGACAACTCGGGTTTCGGATGGTCCTGGACCAACGGTAATCTCAGCAACATACCGATTGAAATTCTGGCGGGTAGCGGCAGCCTCAACCCGATGAACTACCTCACACCTCTCAGTACCGCACCGCTGGATAGTTTGACGCCAGAGCCGCAGGTTGAAGTGACAGTCTCCGGAACGCCGAGTCAGCCCGTGGGTGGAGGAAGTTTTGTATTCCGGTTAGTCAAAGCAGATTTCGTGTCCTCGTTTGGCTCACAGGCTTTGCCACGCGTCGCCACTACCAGCGCCGATCCTAACGTTCAATTGGCGTGGAGTCGTATTGATCAGGGGAATGGCGTTGTCATACTTAAGGTGATCATCACCAATCCGCACGGCTTTAATATAGACAACAGCAAAACCGGTCTGATATCCGGCAACAGCCTGTTGCGCAGTTTGCGCTTCAGCATTTTTTGGGATGGCCTGTACAACACCTCACCCATTACTGATGCCAACTGGCAGAATTCCCTGCAGCTCGTGAGCGGTGAGTACATTGGCCTGAACGGCAATGTATTGCCAGAGCTTACACCGAGCTTGTCAAAAGTGAATTAGGCTATGGGTGGAGATAGCGGCGAAGAGGTGACAACGTTTCTCTTCTTTGCCTGTTCTCTCGGCGATCTTCCCGGTACTCTCGCCGTAATGTTTTTTCCTGCATACGTAGGATATCTTTTCCAAGACTAAGGACGCCGTCGTGGATAGTCTTTATGGGCATGACGCGGCTTGTAGGGTCGATGTTAGTTGGGGAAATCGCTGGAATTCTTGCTTGGTATCGGGCTGTCAGCTAAGGACAACTGGCAGCAGGGATGCGGTAATTGTTGTTATTCCAAGAATGCCCAGGTGCTCCCCTCTGGCGCATATCGTAACTTTATGCATAATACCCGGCGGCGATCCATTACCTTTAACGCAAGAGGAGAGTTTTTCATGTCCGAACAGGGTATTCACGTGCATGCTGCGCACGAGCACGAAGTGGAGCATCTGGCGCAACAGGGTCCTGGATTGGCCCAATACGTGGCGATTTTTACCGCCATCCTCGCGACGCTGGGCGCGGGTATCGGGTACCAGGTGGCCACGACGCTCAATAATGCCATGCTGTACAAAAATGAGGCAGTGTTGAAAAAAGCCGAGGCCTCGGATCAGTGGAATTTTTATCAGGCGAAAAGCAGCAAAGGCCACTTGATGGAGATGGCGGCGGATATGACTCTGGGCAAAAGGGCCGAGCACTATCGCGAACTCGCCGCAAAATACGCCGTGGAAAAAAAGGACATCAAGGTAAAAGCCGAGGCGCTGGAAGAGGAATCGAAAAAAGCCAACGGCAGGAGCGCGGACCTGATGCATCCGCTGCACCTGTCGGAACAGGCGATGACACTCATTCAGATCGCCATCTCACTTGCCTCCATCACCGCACTGACGCGCAAGAAGTGGCTGTTCGTTGTCGCTGGCATAAGTGCCGCCGGCAGCCTGATACTCTGGTCCATGTCGTTTTTGGTATGAGGCGGCGGGCGTGAAGACTATTTTCTACGACTGGGGCGGCCTGAATGTTTGGTTGTTTCACCTCATCAATAATGTACGTGGGTCGCTTATCGATCCGTTCATGCAGTTCGGCACCGACCTGGGCGAGCATACCAACTTCCCACTGTATATCGCCGCCGCCGCCATTGCCGGTCTAACGCTCTCCGCGCGCGTCTCCGGCCGCAATGCTATCGAGGCAGAAGCGGTGTTGAGGGCATGGATGGTCACGCTGGCGGTATTTGCCTGCGCCAATGTCGTCGATGGACTTCTGATAGGCTGGCTCAAGGACTGGCTGGATTTTCCCCGGCCGCCAAGCGTGCTGCCGCCGGAGCTGTTGCACGTCCTGGGCGTTCCTAAATACAATCACAGCCTGCCGAGCGGCCACTCCGCCTTTGCCATGACGGTGGCCGCGAGCCTGTGGCCGATGCTGAACCGCCCTGCGCGCATCGGGCTGGCGGGGTATGTCCTATGGGTGGGTTTATCGCGTGTCAGTTTAGGTATGCACTTTCCGGCGGATGTGATCGCCGGTTATACGCTTGCCTTGATCATTGTATTGATCCTGCGCTTTATCCTGGACAGGTACCGTCACCCGGCAGGTCGGAATGCCAACGTTTGAGTCTATCGGCGCTTACCCACTCGAGGCTGTGGATTTCCAGTTCAGGCCGGGCAGAGGGTAGGGCGGCAAGTTTGTCCCACTGCAGCTTCGAGTGTCCTGCCGACTCCGACCGTTCCAAGTTACCTGCACCATCCTGGCTTGCCGCAAGAATGCCGTGGGTGTTTGAGCAGTCGGGAAACGTACCGCAGAAGAGATAAGCGTCACCGCGTTCAGCCGGCGTGTTTCACGGGCGCCGGTTCCACCACAAAATAACTCGCATCGAGCTGCGCCGTGAGGTCCGCCAGGGCCAGCTCCAGCTCGTCGATAAAGACATGCAACGCCTGCTGTTCGAGTTGCGCCAGATCGGCCTTAAGCGCTGTTTCCTTGGCAGCGGCGAGGATCGTCAGCGCCTTGTCGTTGCGTGGCAGCTGCTGTAAGGACGTCTCCACCTCGCACAGGCAGTGATAAAAGGCGCGCGGGAAGTCGCGGGTCTGCAGCAGAAACTTGAGCACCGCCGGGCGTCGTACCCGTGCCTGCATGTGCCGTCGATACATCTGGTAGCCGGACAGGGATTTCAGCACACTCATCCACTGAATGTTCTCGAACGGCGTCAACTCCGCCTGATGGGGCAGGAGGCTGGCGGAGCGTACGTCGATGATGCGGATCGTCATCTCGGCGCGCTCGAGGTTGCGGCCGATGCGCAGGAAGTCGTAGGCCAGGTCGTGACTCATGGTGCCCGCCAACATGCCGGTGATCTGTTGCGCGCCGGCGATGATATGCTTGAGATAGTCGTAACGTGAATGCTGCGACAGGCCGCTCTGCAGGTTGCCCTTGGCGTACAGGTACGCGTCGTTGATGTATTCCCAGGCCTCGCGTGGCACCACGTCACGCACTATGCGGGCGTTTTCGCGCGCGGACCACAGTGAGCACAAAATTGAACCCGGGTTGTTGGTATCGCCAGTGAGAAACTTCACGACGTTGCGTTCGCTACTGTCCGGATAGGTGTGGTCGTAGAGGTCTTCGCTGCTGGTGATCGTGATCAAGGGGCGCCATCCGGGCGACATGCCTTTGGGAGTGTCCAATACAAGATTGGCATTGACCATGACGATACGCGCAGTATTCTCCGCGCGCTCGATGTAACGTGCCAGCCAATAAACCGAATCCGCCACTCGCGATAACATAGCCTATGCCTCCCCGGTGTCGACGATCCAGGTGTCCTTGCTGCCACCACCTTGGGATGAGTTGACTACCAGCGAGCCCTTGCGCAGTGCTACGCGCGTCAGGCCGCCGGTGGTTGTGGTGACGTGCTCGCCGGACAGAACAAACGGCCGCAGATCCACGTGGCGCGGCTCGACATGGAGGTCCACCAAGGTCGGCGTGGTGGACAGGCTTAATGTGGGTTGCGCGATGTAGTTGCGCGCATCTTTCTTGATAAGGCGTGCAAATCTGTCGCACTCCTTCTTGCTGGAGTGCGGGCCCTCCAGCATGCCGTAGCCACCGGACTCGTTGGCGGGTTTGACCACGAGCTTGCTCAGATTGGCGATCACATGGTCGCGCTCGTCTTTGTGCATGCACAGGTAAGTCGGCACGTTTTCGATAATCGGATCCTGATCCAGATAGTAACGGATCATCTTCGGCACGAAGGCGTACACCACTTTGTCATCCGCCA
>JAYUFH010000255.1:0-1739 GCA_043738765.1 Pseudomonadota bacterium
CGACGGAACAGCCTGCGCGCTGCGAACGGCGATCATGCCGTTGGCGCCCGGCTTGTTGGTTGCAATCACAGGTTGGCCCAGTTGACGGGACAGGCCTTCGCCAACGATCCGTGCGACGTTGTCCGTCGCGGCGCCGGGGCCAAACGGGATGATGAGATTGAACGGCTTGCTGGGGAACTTTTCTTGCGCGGAAACCGGAATGAATGCCGGGCCGAAGGCAATGCCGGCGGCCAGAAGGGTCCGGGCGGCGTGACTGAGTATTTGTTTGAACATGGTTGTCTCCTTCATTCAAGGTGGTTCGCGGCCAGCTCGGCCGCAGTGGTGGTTTCGTATTCTTCCAGGTCGGGTTCGCGCGTGAACGACCAATAGTCCAGCAGGCGCCAGGGGCTGTTGATGATGATGCGGCCCTGGGCGTTCTTGTACCAGGAATGTACGCTCGGGTGGCTCCAGACGAAGTTGGCGAGTTCCTCGTCGATGCGGTGGTTGTAGCGGTTGAACACGTCGCGACGAACGCGCATGGTCCCCAGGCCGCGATCTGCCATCTGCTTGATGCATCCTATCGCGTACCGTACCTGGCATTCAGCCAGGAAGGTAAAGCTGCCACCATGGCCCAAACCGGTATTTGGCCCGTATAGAACGAACATGTTGGGGAAGTCCGGCGCCGTAATACCGAGGTAGGCGCGAGGGTCGTTGTCGCCCCATATCTGGCGAACCGTTTTGCCGCCCATTCCCGTGATCTGCATGGGCCAAAGCATGCGGCCGGCCATGAATCCTGTTGCCATGACGATGACGTCCGCAGGGGTGAATTGCCCGTCGCTCGTGTAGATACCATCGGCGCCGATCCGAGTGATGCCATCGGTGATCAAGCGGACGTTGTCACGCCGCAGCATCTTGAACCAGCCCGGGTCCGCAAGAACGCGCTTGCCGTAGGGGGGGTAGTCCGGAATCGCCTTGGACAGAAGATCGTCGCGGCCCTCGAGCTCGCTGGAGATATAGCGCTCCATGGCCTGTCGGATCCGGTCGCTCTTCTCGTTGATCGAGCGTGGATCACCCTTCCATTGCGGGTCGATGCGCAGGGCAGGATACAGGCCATCCGCGAAACCCCAGAAGAGCTGGAAGCGGTACCAAGCGGCATAAAAGGGCACATGGTGCAACGCCCACTTCATTCCGGAGCTGACCTCGCGGTGGATATTGGGGCTGCGGACAACCCATGCGCCGGAACGTTGAAACACAGTGAGCGCTTCGACGGTAGGAGCGATCGCCGGGCCGACCTGCACTGCGCTGGCACCTGATCCGATCAAGGCCACCTTTTTGCCGCGAACATCCATGCCTTGCTGCCATTGCGCCGTATGCACTACCTGGCCTTTGAACTCTGACAGTCCCGGAAGGTCGGGGATGGATGGTCGATTCAACTGGCCTACCGCGCAAATCAGGGCGTTTGCGCGCGTTGTGCTTTCCCGGCCGTTGTTGTCCCGGTGTCGAACGCTCCATTCCCCACGCAACTCATCGAAATCAGCGCTCAGCACTTCGCAGCCAAAGCGCACACGCTGGCGGATCGCGTATTTGTCAGCGCAATGTTCGAAGTATTGGAGGATGGATGCGCGGCGCGAGTAGTAATTCGGCCAGTCGTTGTTCGGCTCAAACGAATATTGGTAAAAGTGATTGGGCGTGTCTACCGCGCAGCCGGGGTACCGGTTCTCCCACCACGTGCCGCCGACGTTGTCGTCTTTCTCCAGGAT
>JAYUFH010000256.1:0-12343 GCA_043738765.1 Pseudomonadota bacterium
ATGCCCGAGACCTGTCTCGCGCGCGAGCTCGGCCTGTGTTACGCCAGTATTTCCGTTATCGCCAATCCCGCGGCCGGCAAGGCGGAGGGTGTGATAAGCCTGGCTAAAATCGAAAAGACCCTGGAGTCCGGCATGGAGAAAGTGCGCGCCTTGTTGGAGCAAGTCATCCCGATGCTGGTCACGCCACACTAAACCACGCTGTGGTGTGTTGCGGTGAGGCTATTTACCCGTCGTCATTGGTGTCAGCCGTATCAAGGCGCCGAATTTCGGGTGATCGAAGTAGTGGGTCTCCTGACTCTTGACCCGTCGCTGCTCGTCGATGCGATAGGTAATCATGCCTGTACCGGCGTTGGATACGCCGGCATCGCTGGTTTTCTCCGTATAATTCAGGTTGAGGTCGAGATGCAGGTAGCGGCTGAGGTACAGGCGCAGGGTCCCGGTCAGTTCATCCGGATTTTTGGCGTTGGTGCCGCTGAGTCGAATCGGCTTGCTCGCGGATTTGGCATCGGCCGTTTGTATCCAGCTGTAGTAGGCCAGGATACGGAAGCGGCCGTCCTTGGCGAGATCGTTGGCCGCGGCGGCGAGTATGCCGGGTGGCGCCGCCGGATTCGGTGCTTGTGCATCGGTACTGTCCGGTGCGACCGCATCCGCGGTCTCCCGGGTCCACAATTCATTTCCCTCAAGTTGCGGCAGCCTTGTTGCGAACACCAGTACTTCCACGTTGTAGGTATTTTCCTTATCCGTCGCCGCCAATACCCCCTGGGGGATGGCCGTCGCCACGATTAACAGTAACGCAGTGATTATCCGGGACACAGTTTTTTCCTTGGTGATCAAAAAACTATTATAGTATGTCGCAATTCTGACAGAAATTCGAATCAGGCAAGACTATGGCGATTAAGCGTGTTCTGAAAATGGGCGATCCGGTGCTGTATCGCGTGGCCGAGCCGGTCGCCGATTTTAACACAACGGAACTCGATACCCTGATAGCGGATATGTTCGACACCATGGCAGCGCAGAACGGCGCCGGCCTCGCCGCCCCGCAGATCGGCGTGTCCCAGCGGGTGGTGATCTTCGGCATCGAGGTCAATGCGCGTTATCCCGGGATGGAGCCGGTGCCGACCACCGTGCTGGTCAATCCGCAAATAGAAGTCCTGGCGCCGGATACCGACGATGCCTGGGAAGGCTGCCTGAGCGTGCCGGGTCTGCGTGGCGTGGTTACGCGTTACACGCACCTGCGCTATAAAGGGTTTGATCAGCACGGGACGCCTATCGAGCGGGAGGCGCGGGGTTTTCACGCGCGGGTGGTGCAGCACGAGTGTGACCACTTGGACGGCGTGCTTTATCCCATGCGCTTGAAGGACGTGCGTTTGTTCGGTTATGAGGAGGCCTTGTTTCCGGAGTTGTAGCGGTGGCTTTGCATCGTCATGGATACTATAAAGATCACCTTCTGTCCCGTCCACAGTGTCTTGCCCGTCGTCTTCCACGTGTACCTTTATCAACGACGTCGCCGGTAGGCAAGGGCATCATTGTCATTTCCCTGGCTTCATCGCGCAGGCTTACCTCATCAAGCGGTTGTCCGTCCATCTTCCTTCACTCTTGTTTCGTCTCCCGGACTCAGGGCATCCAGCAGTGTCCGCACGTCACTGATGCGGCTGTCCGCGTCGGGCATGTCGCGCACGATGCGCAGGCGGTTGGGTCCATCCAGCCGATAGAGCCTGGGTGCTGACTGCAACAGCCGGATGATGGCCGCCGGATCGATGTTCGGTTTTTCCTCGAATTCCACGCGTGCGCCCTTGGGGCCGGCTTCGATTTTCAGTATGCCGAGGGCGCTCGCGAGGAGTTTCAGTTCGGTGACGCGGAACAACACCTTGCCCGCCTCCGGCAGCAGACCGAAGCGATCGATGATCTCCGCCTGTAAATCGTTGAGCTCCTCGCGCTGCGTGACGCTAGCGATGCGCTTGTACAGAATCAGGCGCATATGCACATCCGGTATGTAGCTGTCGTTCAGCAGGGCTGGCACGTGCAGGTTGATGTCGGCGCCGCGATGGACCGGGCGATCGAGGTCGACTTGTTTCCCAAGTTTGAGTGATGTCACCGCGCGGTTCAGCAGTTCGGTGTACAAGGTGAATCCGACTTCATCGATCTGCCCGCTCTGGGATTCGCCGAGGAGTTCACCGGCGCCGCGTATCTCCAGGTCGTGGGACGCCAGGGCGAAGCCGGCGCCCAGGTCTTCGAGGGAGGCGATGGCCTCCAGGCGCTTCAAGGCATCGCCGGTAATGGCGCTGCGGTGCGGGATGATCAGAAAGGCATAGGCGCGGTGATGCGAACGCCCGACGCGACCACGCAGCTGATGCAGCTGCGCCAAGCCGAATTTGTCGGCGCGCTGGATGATGATGGTGTTGGCGCTGGGGATATCGATACCGGTTTCGATAATGGTGCTGCACAACAGCACGTTGAAACGCTGGTGGTAAAAATCCAGCATCACCTGTTCCAGATCGCGCTCCGGCATCTGTCCGTGGGCCATGCGGATGTCCGCCTCCGGTACCAAGGTGCGTAGCTGCTCCAACGCCCGCGCCATGGTCTTGACGTCGTTGTGCAGAAAGTACACCTGGCCGCCGCGGCGGATTTCCCGTAGGAAGGCCTCGCGCAGCAGCGCATCGTTCCATTCGCATACGAAGGTCTTCACCGACAGGCGCGCCTCCGGCGCGGTGGCGATCATGGAGATGTCGCGCAGCCCGGACAGGGACAGGTTGAGGGTGCGCGGCACAGGAGTGGCGGTGAGGGTCAGGATATCCACTTCACTGCGCAGTTTCTTCAGCTGTTCCTTCTGGCGCACGCCGAAGCGGTGCTCCTCGTCGATGATCACCAGCCCCAGGTTCTTGAAGCGCACATCGCTCTGCAGCAGACGATGGGTGCCGATGACGATGTCGACCTTGCCGAGGGTCAGGTGCTGCAGGGTCTCCGCCTGCTCCGTTTTGCTGCGGAAGCGCGACAGCAGTTCGATCTTCACCGGCAGGTCGGCAAAGCGATCGCTGAAATTCTGGAAGTGTTGTTGCGCCAGCAAGGTGGTGGGGACCAGCACCGCCACCTGCCGTTGCCCCTGCACCGCGAGGAAGGACGCGCGCAGGGCAACCTCAGTCTTGCCGAACCCCACGTCACCGCACACCAGGCGGTCCATGGGACGGCTGGCTTCCATGTCGCGCAGGGTGTCTTCGATGGCGCGCGCCTGGTCCGGCGTTTCCTCGAAGGGAAAACTGGCGGCGAAGGCGGCGTACTGGTCGTCGCGCAGGGGGAAGGCGTGGCCGGCACGACTGAGTCGCAGGGCCTGCACCTCCAGCAATTCCACGGCCGCATCGTGCGCCTTCTCGCGGGCGCGGCGCTTAGCTTTATCCCAGACGTCGCTGCCAAGCTTGTGCAACGGTGCCTGATCCGGATGGGTGCCGGTGTAGCGGCTGATGCGCGCCAGATCCGTGACCGGGGTGTAGAGCTTGTCACCCCCGGCGTACTCCAGAGTGAGAAACTCCGTCGGACCGTCCCCCACGTCCAGGGTTTGGAGGCCGCGGTAGCGGCCCACGCCATGGTCCTCGTGCACCACCGGGTCGTCCAGGCGCAATTCCGCGAGATGGCGAATGACGGCATCCGGATCGCGGGCAGACTGAGTGCGGCGCCGGCGCTGAGCGGCGCGCTCGCCATAGAGCTGAGGCTCGGTGATGACGGCAATAGGAGGGTCACGCAGTAGCAACCCCTTTTCCAGGGCGGCCACACTCAGGCCGAGACGGTCCGGGCTGGCAAGAAAAGCTGGCCAGTCATCAAACGCCGTGGGGAAGAAGCCGTTATCCTGGAGCAGGCCGCGCAATACCTCACGTCGCCCCGGGGTCTCCGCCACCACCAGCACCCGGCCGGTATAACCCTTGAGCCAGGCAAAGAGCGCACCGTGGGGTGAGTCCGCCTTGTGACTCACGGGCAGGTTGGGCGGCGCCTCCGTGGCGAATACGGTGCCTGTCCGGGTCGGGAGGGTCTCGGCGGGCAGCGCCGTTGTGGGCGTCTGAAAAGACTCCAGCACAATGGCCGGCATGTTTTTGATGGCCGTCCTGAGTTCGTCCACCCCCAGGAACAGCCGCTCCGGGGACAGCACCGGGCGCTCCCGGTCGTGCCGCAGCAGCTCATAGCGCTCCTGTGTCTCCTTGCGGAAGGCCTCCGCGGCCTCCATGGCCCCGTCCTCCATCAAGCACAGTGGGGCGGCAAGCAGGTAGTCGAACAGGCTGGCGGTGTGTTCGTAGAAGAGCGGCAGATAGTATTCGATGCCACCGGGACTCACCCCTTGGCTGACATCGCGGTACATCGGTGTCTTCTGCGGGTCGCCCTCGAAGGTGGCGCGGAAGGTCTGCCGAAAGCGTTGGATGGCTTCCTCCGTCATGGGGTACTCCCGCGCCGGCAGCAGGTGCACACCCTTAAGCTTATCACCGGAGCGCTGGGTATCTGGATCGAAGGCGCGGATGGATTCGATGCGATCGTCGAAGAGATCCACCCGGTAGGGGCGCTCGCTGCCCATGGGGAAGATATCGATCAAGCCACCGCGCACGGCGTACTCCCCTGGCGCCATCACTTGGGTGACGGATTGATAGGCCGCCTGCGTCAGCTGCCGGCGGAAGGTGACGAGGTCGAGTCGGTCGCCCACGTCCAGCATCAGGCTGTGCGCGCGCAGGTAGTCCAGTGGCGGCAGGCGGTGCATGAGGGTGGTGATGGAGACCAGTAGCACGCCCTGTTGCAGCCCGCCCAAACGCGACAAGGTCAGCAGGCGTTGGGAGAGGATGTCCTGATGGGGGGAAAACACATCATAGGGCAGGCTTTCCCAATCGGGGAACGGCAGCACTGGGATACGCCCTTCCGATCCTGCGTAAAAACGCAGCTCGTCCTCCCACTGTTGCGCGGAACGGCTGTCGCGGGTGATGACCAAAATCGGACCGGCGTGGAGGCGCGCCGCCTCCACTGTTGCCAGGCCGCGGCTGCTGCCCAACAAACGCCGCCAGGGCTGAACACGTCCCAGCGTCTGTGGCAGGATGGGGTGCAGCGGACTCTGGGGGGTCGGCTCCACTGCCGGGCGGAGTAGCACGTCTGGTGGGGTTGGTGGTGACATGGAAGCGGCGGTGGATCCCGAAGAGAAATTAAAGTCGCACATTGTAGCCTAAATTTGCCGATGACAGGTGTTGTCCAGGAGCCACAATCAAATAGTTAGACAATCAAGTTGACAAGGATTAAATAATATTGCTCAATAGGTTATACCGACTTATTAAATTAAATAAAGGTAGGCATCGGATGAGCTTGAGTCCACGCTACAAAGTTGGTGACACCGTGTTTTATCCCTCCGCCGGTGTCGGGGTGATCGAGGCGGTGGAAGATCTATTTCTCACTGGCAAGCAGGAACGCTGCTTTGTGATCCGAATACACGAATCCCACGTCACCATTAAAGTGCCCCAGGCGAATATGGCCAGCAACGGCATCCGCCCGTTGCTGGAAGGCAAGCGCATCAAAGAATTGTTCAAGGTGTTGTCGGCGGCGAGTGAGCGTCGTGCCACGGGCAATTTGACGGAACGCTGCAAAGGCATCGCCCACAAAATCAACGCCGGTTCCCCCATCGAGCTGGGTGAGGTGGTGCGAGACCTGACCCATTGGAAAGTCACTTCCGGCCTGTCCTTCGACGAAACCCGTTTGCTCGAGACCGCCAGTAATTATCTCTCCCGCGAACTCGCCACCGTGGAAGGTATTTCCACGGAAGACGCCTATGCCCGTATCCGCAGTCAGATCGAGGTCAGTGTCGTCTAGCCCCGCGACTCGCTCGTCCCCTTGAGTTCGCCCATTCCTACATCGGAGGATCAGCCCCCGGAGTCAGCACTCTGGGCGCTGGTGCCCGCCGCCGGTGTCGGCACGCGCATGGGGGCGGATCGTCCCAAACAGTATCTTCCGCTTTTCGGTCGTCCGATTCTGCAGTTCACCCTGGAACGTCTGGGCAGCTATGTCCCGCTACGCGGTATCTTCGTCGGGTTGTCACCGGAAGATGCATTCTGGCCGACCCTGCCGCCCCATCTACCCAAAGTCCTCGGTACTTTTCCCGGTGGCCAGGAGCGCGCCCACACGGTATTAAACGGCCTCAAGACCTTGCTGGCACACGCTGCGTCCCATGACTGGGTGATAGTGCATGACGCGGTGCGTCCCTGTGTGCGCCACGCGGATATCGACAAGCTGGTGAGTGCCGTCGATGGCTCGCCGGATGGCGGCCTGCTGGGATTGCCCCTGGCGGATACGGTTAAGTGCGTGGACCCGATGGGAAATGTGATGGAGACGGTGCCGCGGATCGGCTTATGGCGTGCCTTAACGCCCCAGCTGTTTCCCGTGGCGCGTCTGCGGCGCGCGCTGGAGGCCGCCGTGCGGCAGGGCGTCACCCTTACGGACGAGGCCGCCGCCATCGAGCTCGACGGCGGTCATCCACGCATGGTGGCGGGCCATGGGGATAATATTAAAATCACCTCGCCGGCGGATATCGAGCTGGCGGAGATGGTTCTCAAGCAACAAGCGCGGGAGCGGGGTTGATGCGCATCGGCCACGGGTATGACGTGCATCAGTTGGTGGCGGGACGCGCGCTGATCCTGGGAGGTGTAAAAATTCCGCACACCACAGGCCTGCTTGGCCATTCCGATGCGGATGTGTTGATCCACGCGGTTTGCGACGCCTGCCTCGGTGCCGCCGGCCTTGGCGACATCGGCCGGCACTTTCCCGACAGCGACGCGCAATACAGGGACATCGACAGCCGCATCCTCCTGCGCCGGGTGTGCGCCAGTCTCAAGCAGCGCCGCTTGCGAGTGGAGAACATCGACAGCACCCTCATTGCGCAGGCGCCAAAGCTGGCGCCGCACCTGATCGCCATGGCGCAGAACATCGCCACGGATCTCGAGATCGCGGTGACGCGCGTGAACGTCAAGGCCACCACTACCGAGAAGCTCGGCTACACCGGACGGGAGGAGGGCATCGCGGCGCACGCGGTGGTCCTGCTCGGCGAGATCAACTGAGATGTGCGGAAAATATTTCTTCAACGATAACAAAACCGGAGAGCCCACCATGACCAACGTGAACTACCTCATCCCCAAGAACCGGCGTCCGGTGTGGACGCCCGAGCTGGAGCCGCTGGCGGCGCGCGCCGAAGGCATGACGGAAATCCCCTTGCTCGGTTGGGTGTCGGCCGGCCAGCCGGTGGATCTGAACGACGATCAGAGCCGCGTCGCCGTACCCACCAGCATGGTGCGCAAAAACACCTACGCGCTGCGCGTGCGCGGCCATTCCATGGTCGACGACAATATCCAGGACGGCGACCTCATCGTCATCGAGAAACGCGAAACCGCGCAGAACGGCCAGTCGGTCGTGGCCATGATCAACGGCGAGCGCGTGACGCTGAAGAAATTCTACGTGGAGCCCGATGGCATCCGCCTGCAGCCGGCGAACCCGGACATGGCGCCAATCCGTTTGAAGAACGCAGAGGTGCAGATACTGGGGATAGTGACGGGTGTTATCCGTATGGCCGACGCCGGTTGATTAATCGCGCATCGCGGAAATTTGCCAACCGTTCCAGCAAGCGAGGTTGGTGCGGTTATTGTGAAGCTTGCGCGGGTCCGCTGTATGGGCCGAGCAGGAGTGAATCACGGAAGATACCTGTCGATGTCCAGTGCACCATGAAACACACCCAAGATGTCAATGGTGGCCGAAGGCCTCAGAAGATACGCAATGCGGTAATGTCCGTATAGCAAGATTCTGATCTCACCCTCAGCCTCGTCACGATACTTCTGTCAGATTTCGGGAAAACGACTAAGCCCCTGTGCTTTTTCGTAGATTCCAGAGACGACTTTTTGGGCTGCGACTGGATTATCTGCAGCAATATAATTGTGTATATCACGCAACCATCGGTGCGCTTCCTCAGCCCATCTTATTTCTGCCATGTGCGAATCCGTCGCTCCATTTCCTCGCTGGATACTACGCGCCCGCTCCGGGAATCCGCGAGCCCTCGCTCAATCATCTTTTCAAAGGCCAGCTCACGCATGATTTCTTCATACGTCGCATCTTCCGGTTGAGATTGAATAACTTCGGTCATTTTCGCTTTGACGTTCGACATATCACACTCCAGTTAAGAAGTTGTTGCAGGTTGGGTGAGCATCGCGAACCCCAACATGACTTCGTGTACACAGTTGTTGGGGTTCATTTCATTCACCCCAGCCGTGCTACGCAATATTTTTCGGTCGGGTCAGTTAAGCGACACGGCGGGATTTGCCGCGTCCGCCTGAACGCGTTGTTAGGCGCACAGTAGCTTCGGCAACGCGCAACAAATTACGTAGCGCCTCGTTAACGGCTTGCGAGCTTTTAAAATTCTCGGCAACGTCCGGATCAAGGACGATAACATTGGTGCTTGAAACCAGACGCTTGTAGTATTTTCCTCGTACGGCTTTGGAGAAGTCGTACTCGGCCCGCATTTCATCATCTCGGACCTTGTGGGGCTTAGCCTTCGTGGTTTTTTCTTTCATGACGAGTTGCCTCTCTGGCGCTAATGATACGAATAATGTCATCGTTGTCGGTGTGGGAAACTGCCAATAAGCGTCCATTGACTGAACGACCCAGCGTAAGAAAGCGATGCTCTCCTGCCGAATGATCTGGGTCGCGTATTGTCCCAGCAAGCGGATCGAAGAACATGGACGTTGCCTCATCAAAAGCAACCCCGTGTTTCCTTAGGTTCTTCCGTGCCTTGGTATGGTCCCACTCGAATCGCATGTGTCTATTGTAACCGTGGCTGGGGGTAAGCACCAGTTAAGAAGTTGTAGCAGGTTGGGGGTGAGCATCGCGAATCTCCAACATTCCCTCATGCATCACAATCGCTGCGGTTCATTTCATTGCTTTAGTGAAAGTGGTCGGCAATGTCATTCGGCGCAATACGCTGCGCTGTTGCGCCCTACGCAGGCTACCGTGCTATCCCCTTTGTTCGCGTACTAGATTTACTTCGGCTCAGCATTATTTTGTTCACAGGGTGTGTGTACGTAAAAATGGATCATAGAAATATCTTTTGCTGGCGGATTCCCGGCGAGAATCTCATCCTCTGTTTCAGTAACATCCCATGTATAAAAGCCAAACACACCCCCTTGTCTTTTTTCCTCAGATGGTTTTCGTTTTTCTGTCGGAATGGAAATCCGGATTGTGAGGCTCACCTTCGAATTCGCCTACATCAATTGCCACAGGCTATCGAACATTTCTACGGGCACTTCGCCATGGATGGATAGAGAACTGATGCTGCTTTTGCTCTCTCGTATGTAGCTGACTCGACCGACTCCCACGGGTACGACTGTGCTGGGTTCAATCTGTACGGACGCTATTGCTGGTAGTGACACAGTCTTGCCAGCATTAAATAGTTCAAGACATGAGTGCTGATCTAATCTAACGGTCCCATCCACAAGTAGAGTACGCTTGAGTCGAATTGTCTTCATCTGGTCTCTGTCACCTACAGTACCGGAGATTATGACAAAACGACATTCCTGTACATCGACGCTAAGAGCTGTGCTCATATTTCCTTCTCACTAGCGAGAGGCGGGAGCTCAAAATACGGATCGACCACCGATTCGATTTCGAGCGATTTCATTTTCCGCATAAAAGAGGATAGATTTATTTTACAACGTGCACGTTGCATAAAAATTTCCCCATTTTTTTGCTTATAGGTACAACGACTGAATGATGTAGCACGCGGTGGCGCGTCCGATCCGCGGTTGTTGAGAACACGGTAGGTTGGGGTGAACACCGCGAACCCCAACATGACCTCATGCACCACAATCGTTGGGGTTCATTTCACTCACCCCAACCTACCGTGCTACCGTGCTAGGCGTCGGGAGCGACAACTAATAGTAGAAAACGACCATCGATCCTTTCCCAATTGGTACGCACCCATTTTGCTTGGCTGTGCCGTACGTGGTCATGTGGCCCCTTCACCTCTGCGAAAAACCACATATTCGCATGTGTATCCCAAACAAATAGATCTGGGGCTCCTCCGGCCACGTGAGTAATTTCACTAGAATCAAACACTGCTCTATAGACTTTCTCGAACTGCTCAGTGCCAATGCATTGCGCAAGCTGGAGCTTTCCTTCAAGCAACTCCAAAGAGAGGTCAACGATTGTGCGCGGTACGTTTATACCGAAAGTCTCGCTGGTGGCGCTTCTTTCTTTCAAGTATTCCGCATACCGGCTTAAGAGGTCAGGTATCGACGCGCCTCAGGCGTGACGAAACAGTGGTTGTAGTTCTCCAGCCCTCTCAACTGATATTACACCCTCTACACCATTCTGGGTCACCTCTATCCAGGGTGGCGGCTCGTTCAACTCTTGGAAAAGCCCTGGATAGCCACCACCAGGGTTCATCTTCGTGCGATCGGACTTGTATCCGTACCGACCAAAATACTCGATCGCTATGTCAGCGATAGTCTCCCCCGCCAATCGAGGAAACACTTCTTTTGGCCACTTGGCGAGCACAGTTGGAAAGACGCACATCGCGTCCATATGGGCTGAGTCCGATATTGTTCGCTTCAGGATATCTTGAAACTCGTTCACAGATCACCTTTTATAGACGCATAACGTGTTGTTGTGCCGCACCGCCACCGTGACCTCAAGCACGGTTGAGCGCGTTTGTTACGCCGCAACTTCGATGTACTCGACATGACTCGACGGCGGAGGAGGTGGGATGCCATCTTCGCGAAGGCCGTCGAGGTGAAATTCGATGGCTTCGCGGATATGCGCCTCTACCTCTTCTAAACTGGCGCCCGTAGCAATACAGCCCGGCAGGTCTGGAACGTAGGCTGAGTAATTATCCTGGGCTTTTTCAATCACGATGGCGTACCGCATATGACCCTCACTTTTTCAGTTCAGACTGCTTGAGAATACTATTCAACGTTCCCGGTGCAAGATCATCGCTGGGTTTTCCCGCAACAGTTACCCGGCCGGACTTTGATGGGTGTTTGAATTGTCTGTGGCTACCACGTGTCGCGACGAGAGCCCACCCATCATCTTTAAGCATCCTTAGCACTTCACTAACTTTCATTGATTCAGAATAGCAGTTCGTTATTCCGCACGCAAAAAATAGCTGCCGCCTTCAGAGTGTTTTATTTTGACGCCTTGCTCTGAGTCTTCACCACATTCATCGCCGTGGCGATCATCCCACTCAAATCCCCCAGGTTGCCTGGCAGAATGAGCGTATTGCTCTCCTGCGCCACATTGGCGAAGGCGTCGACATATTTTTCCGCCACTTGCAGATTGATCGCCTCGATGCCACCGGGTGACTGGATGGCATTGCCGATTTTCTGGATGGCGAGGGCCGAGGCCTCGGCCACGGCGATGATGGCGCCGGCTTCACCCTGGGCGCGGTTGATCGCGGCCTGACGCTCGCCCTCGGAGCGTTGTATTGACGCCTCGCGTTCGCCGGTGGCGATGTTGATCTGTTCCTGCTTGCGGCCTTCCGAGGCGGCGATGAGGGCGCGCTTCTCGCGCTCGGCGGTGATCTGTTGCTGCATGGCGTGCAGGATGTCCTTGGGCGGCGTCAGGTCCTTGATCTCGTAACGCAGCACCTTCACGCCCCAGTTGGCGGCGGCCTCGTCGAGGGCCGCGACCACGGTGTGGTTGATGCTGGCGCGTTCCTCGAAGGTTTTGTCCAGCTCCATTTTGCCGATGACCGAGCGCAGGGTGGTCTGGGCGAGCTGGCTGATGGCGAGGATGTAGTCGCTGGAACCATAAGACGCGAGCTTGGGGTCGGTCACCTGAAAGTAAAGGATACCGTCCACCTGTAGCTGGGTATTGTCCCGCGTGATGCAGATCTGGCTCGGCACATCCAGGGGGATTTCCTTGAGCTCGTGCCGATAGGCAAGGCGATCGACGAAGGGGACGACGATATTCAGGCCGGGGGCGAGGGTGCCGTGATAACGCCCGAGGCGTTCGACCACATAGGCGGTCTGTTGTGGTACCACCTTGATGGACTTAAAGATAAAGATCAATGCGACGGCGAGCAGGATAAGTGCGATTTCCATGGTGTCCCCTTGGGTGTTTACTGGTTAACCGGGTTTGTGTTGGCTGAGTATGAGTACAGAACCATGCCGATCCTTAATATAGAGCGGTACATCGCGTGGCATATCCGGAGATTCGAGTTCCGCGTCCCATTGGGTACCGCGGTAGACGACGCGCGCGCTGCCGTTTTCGTGCCAGGTCTCCACCGTCACCCGCTGTCCGATGTCCAGGTTTTGGTTGTCGGGGATTTCCTGACGGCTGTGCGCGGTCTTCCACG
>JAYUFH010000257.1:0-4633 GCA_043738765.1 Pseudomonadota bacterium
AAGCACCTTGATGCACTGTACTGTCTTTGCCCCGCTGTTGTCGGCGACCGACAACATGGTTTGCATCTGGATCATGTCCTGAACTCCGCACTCAAACTCGTCGACGTCCTAATATTAAGAACCGCAGAAAGCCGGCTAGTCTACCACCGATTAGGGCCTTATTAAAGCGGCTTGCTTGTTATTCTACGACAGCCTTTTCCAGCACCTTCACCAAACGCCAGGTCTTGGTACGGGACAGGGGGCGGCATTCCTGGATCATCACCAGATCACCTTCAGCGCAATCGTTGTTTTCGTCATGCGCATGCAGCTTGGTGCGACGGCGGATGAACTTGCCATACAGCGGATGGCGCACCTGACGCTCAATCACCACCGTAATGGTCTTATCCATCTTGTTGCTGCTGACGCGTCCACTGACCGTACACGTTAACTTGGTGTCTTCGCTCATGCGCCGGGTCCCGTTTTCTCATTCATGATGGTCTTGATGCGCGCAATGTCGCGCCGCACCTTACGCAGCTTGCTGCTCGCGGCCAGCTGGCCGGTGGCCTTCTGCATGCGCAAATTGAACTGCTCACGCAACAGCCCGGTCAGTTCGCTGTTTTTGGCGTCTACCGCCAATGCTCTGATGTCTTTCGCCTTCATCGGGTCCCGTTATATCTTGTGGGTTATATCTTGTGGGTTAGATCATGTGCCGCGAGACGAACGTCGTCCGTACCGGCAGTTTGGCCGCGGCCAGCTTGAAGGCATCGCGCGCCACTTCTTCACTGACGCCTTCCATCTCGTACATCACGCAGCCCGGCTGTACCAGGGCTACCCAATATTCCGGATTGCCCTTGCCCTTGCCCATACGCACTTCCAAGGGCTTCTTGGAAATCGGCTTGTCCGGAAACAGGCGTATCCACACACGCCCGCCGCGCTTGATGGAGCGGGTCAGTGCGCGACGCGCGGCTTCGATCTGACGTGCCGTCACGCGACCACGCGTGGTTGCCTTCAGGCCGAATTCGCCGAAGCTGACTTTATTACCGCGCTGCGCCAGGCCACGGTTGCGGCCCTTGTGCATCTTGCGGAACTTGGTTCTTTTAGGCTGTAACATCTTAAGTATTCCCCGTTAAATCGGCAGTGGCCTTCTTGGTCACGTCCGTAACTCAGGCCGTGGCCTTCTTGGCTACGTCCGGCTCGTTTTGCGCGTGATCATCCTTATCGAATTTTTCACCCTTGAATATCCACACCTTGACGCCGATGACGCCGTAAGTGGTATGGGCCTCGGACGCACCGTAGTCGATATCGGCGCGCAGGGTATGCAAGGGCACGCGGCCTTCGCGATACCATTCAGTGCGCGCAATTTCAGAACCGTTCAGGCGGCCGGCGCACATGATCTTGATGCCCAGGGCCCCAAGACGCATGGAGTTGGTGACGGCGCGCTTCATGGCGCGGCGGAACATAATGCGCTTTTCCAGCTGCTGGCAGATATTCTCCGCCACCAGCAACGCATCCAGCTCCGGCTTGCGGATTTCTTCGATGGCGATGTGCACCTGCTGGCCGGCCTTGCGGCTCAACTCCTGGCGCAGTTTCTCGATATCCTCACCTTTCTTGCCGATGACGATGCCGGGGCGTGCGGTATGCACGGTGACATTGATGTTCTGCGCCGGCCGCTCGATGGTGATGGTGCTGATGGCGGCGTGGCCGAGCTTTTTCTTCAACTCGGCGCGCAACATCAGATCGGAGACCAGGTTCGCGGAATAATGCTTGGAGCCGGAATACCACTTGGCGGTCCAGTCGCGGATCACGCCTACGCGGAAACCGATCGGGTTGATCTTCTGACCCATTTACTTGCCCTCTCTCTTGGCGTTGCCGGATTTGCCTGACTTCCGGGTATCGCTGACCGTTACGGTGATATGGCTGGTGCGCTTAAGAATACGGGCACCGCGGCCTTTGGCGCGCGCCTGAAAACGCTTGAGCATCGGGCCTTCGTCGATCAGTATGGTCGCAACATTCAGCTCGTCCACATCGGCGCCTTCGTTGTGCTCGGCGTTGGCGATGGCGGACTCCAGCACCTTCTTCACGGGCTTGGCGGCCTTACGCGTGCTGAATTGCAGAATCTCCAGGGCGCGCTCCACCGGCAGGCCGCGGATCTGGTCGGCGATCAGCCGGCCCTTCTGCGGCGAGAGGCGTATGAATTTCAATATGGCAGTTGCTTGCATCGCGATTATTTCTCCGCTGTGACCTTCTTGTCGGCAGAATGGCCCTTGAACGTACGCGTCGCGGCAAACTCGCCGAGCTTGTGGCCGACCATGTTTTCCGTAATGAGTATGGGCACGTGCTGCCTGCCATTATGCACGGCGATAGTCAGGCCGATGAAATCCGGCATGACGGTTGAGCGGCGCGACCAGGTCTTGATCGGCTTCTTACTGCTCTCGACGTGAGCCTTGTCCACCTTGCTTGCAAGGTGATGATCCACAAAGGGACCTTTTTTAACGGAACGTGGCACGACTTAACCCTCTCTCGTTTTGCTGCGACGGCGGATAATCATGCCGTCAGTGCGTTTATTTCCACGCGTCTTGTAACCCTTAGTCGGGGTACCCCACGGGCTGACCGGATGACGGCCACCCTTGGTGCGGCCTTCACCGCCACCATGCGGATGATCCACCGGGTTCATGGCCGTACCACGAACCGTCGGACGCCATCCACGCCAGCGCTTGGCGCCGGCCTTGCCCAGTTTGCGCAGGGAATGCTCGGCATTGCCGACTTCACCGATGGTGGCGCGGCAATCCACATGCACCTTACGCACCTCGCCGGAGCGCAGGCGAATCTGGGCGTACAGACCTTCGCGTGCGACCAATTGTATACCGGTGCCGGCGGAACGCGCTAACTGCGCACCGCGACCCTGCTTGAGTTCAACGCAATGTATGGTGCTGCCCACCGGGATGTTGCGCAGCGGCAAGGTGTTACCCGCCTTGATCGGTGCGTCCGCGCCGGAACGAATTTCACTTCCCGCCGCAATGCCCTTGGGCGCGATGATGTAGCGGCGCTCCCCGTCGGCGTACAACACGAGCGCGATGTTGGCGCTGCGGTTGGGGTCGTACTCCAGGCGCTCGACACGGGCGGCAATGCCGTCCTTGTCGCGTTTGAAATCGACCAGGCGGTACTGGCGCTTGTGCGCGCCGCCGCGATGGCGCACACAGATGCGTCCCAGATTGTTGCGGCCATTGATCTTGGCCTTCTTTTCTATCAGCCCGGCGAACGGCGTGCCCTTGTGCAGATCAGGATTGACGACCTTGAGCAGCGCGCGGCGTCCAGGTGATGTCGGTTTAACTTTTACTAGTGCCATAAAAAACCTTCCCCGTTACTTCGCTTCAACGCCGGTGAAATCGATATCCTGACCCGGCTTCAACGTTACATAGGCCTTCTTCCAGTCCTGACGGCGACCAGGGGTCTTGCCACTGCGCTTGATCTTGCCCCGTACATTCGTCACGGTGACCGAGGCAACTTGCACGCTGAACATTTTTTCCACCGCTAGCTTGATGACAGGCTTGCTGGCATCGCGGCGCACTTCAAAGATGAACTGGTGATGTTTGTCCGCTATCCGTGTACTTTTCTCCGAGATATGCGGCGCCAGTATCACCTGATAGAGTTTTTCCTCATTCATGCCAGCATCTCCTGCAGACGTTTGATGGCCGGGACGGTCATGATGACCTTCTCGTGGCCAATCAGACAGACCGGATCGATCGTCGACACATCGCGCACATCGACCTTATGCAGGTTGCGCGCGGACAACTGCAGATTCAGATCCGCGCTGTCGGTGACAATCAGCACATCGTACGCGCCGAGAGCGGTCAGTTTGGCGATCAAGGCCTTGGTCTTGGGCGTGTCCAGCTTGAAGTTGTCGACGGCGACGATGCGCTCCTGGCGCAGCAGCTCGGAAATGATCGAGCGCATACCGGCACGGTGCATTTTTCTATTTACCTTGTGGCTGAAATTTTCCAGGGGTGACGACGGGAATACCTTGCCGCCGCCACGCCACAACGGGCTGCGGATGGTACCGGCGCGCGCCTGGCCACTGCCCTTCTGGCGGTAGGGCTTGGCGCCGCCACCGCGCACGGCGGAGCGGTTCTTCTGGGCCCGGGTCCCCATGCGCGCATTGGCCTGAAAGGCCACCACCACCTGGTGCACCAACGACTCGTTGAAATCGGCCGCGAAGGTCACGTCGGACAGTTCGATGTCCGTTCCGGCCTTGCTGCCTGCATCATTCATTACGCTGACTTTCATCACAGCATTCCTTATTTCTTTTTAGCCTTCACGGCGGGACGTATCATGACATCCGCACCCTTGGGACCCGGGATCGCACCCTTGACCAGCAACAGATTGCGCTCCATATCGACGCGCACCACTTGTAGACCTGACTGCGTACGGGTGACATGACCCATATGGCCGGCCATCTTTTTGCCGGGGAACACACGTCCCGGCGTCTGACGCTGACCGATAGAACCCGGCGCACGGTGCGACAGCGAGTTACCGTGACTGGCGCGGCCACCGGCGAAATGGTGGCGCTTCATGACGCCGGCAAAACCCTTACCGATGGTCGTGCCCTGCACGTCCACCATCTGGCCTTCGGTGAAAATATCGACCTTGATCTCGC
>JAYUFH010000258.1:0-4631 GCA_043738765.1 Pseudomonadota bacterium
CAACGTCGCCCTCATGAACGGTGCGGCCGGTTACTTCAGCGCACGCATGAAGATGGGCAAGACCTCCGACGTGAAGGTCATCGTCAAGGCCGGCGGCAAACTGTATTCGGCCAGCCAGCAGATTAAGGTGACGGTGGGTGGTTGTGGGGGTTAATTTTACCAGTCTGCAAGAATACTTAAATTAAGGAGTTGAGTGATGGCAAGAGAAACAAAACTGCGTACCCGCACCCAGGAAGGCAAGATCGAGATTCTGGCGCTGGTCGCCCATCCCATGGAAACCGGCATGCGCAAGGATAAGGCGACCGGCAAGGTCGTACCCGCTCACTTCATCCAGGAGATGACCCTCGAGCACAGTGGCAAGGTCGTGGCGCAAGTGCAGTGTGGAGTAGGCGTATCGGAGAACCCGCTGACCGGATTTCGTCTCAACGATGGCAAGGCCGGCGACAAAGTAACGTTTTCCTGGAAGGATAGCCTGGGTGAAACTGGTCAGGCTGAAGCGGTTATAGAACCCTAGAGAACCTGTGAACAAGCCCCCCTCCGTGCGGGTTTTGCCTCCCCGAAGGGGGCGGCGGGAGAGGGAACGCAAGCTGAAGGTGTTTGCCGCTTGTTCAGAGACTCCCCAGCCGGGAAGTTGAACGGGTGGCGTTCACCATGGTGATCAGTTCATCACCGGTGCGCTGAAGTAATAGCCCTGCGCCCAGTTGATGCCGATGTCGCGGGTGATGACGGCAATGGTTTCGTTTTCCACGAACTCGGCAATGGTGATGAGATCCAGCTCCTGTGCGACTCTTTGCATACCCTGGACGATGGTGCGCACCTTAGGCTCGTCCAGCCGCTTGATCAACGAGCCATCGATCTTCAGAAATGAGAAGGGAAACTCGGCCAGGTAGTGGAAGGATGAATAGCCGCTACCAAAGTCATCCAGCGCCAGGCGCAGACCGAAATCCGAGAACGGTTTGAGCAGCGCGCGTGCGGTGGCCATGTCCCCCAGCAACTCACGTTCCGTGACTTCGATGACCATGGGTTTGACCGGGCCGATGAGGTTGCCGCAGGCTATGCACGACTGCATGGCGGTGTTGAGCAGCTCTTCCACCACCGCCGGATGGTGCAGCAGATTGCCGGAGATATTCAAGAAGTGGCTTATCGGGGCCGCGTCCGCAGAGAGCCGACGCACGCAACGTTGCAGGGTCTGCAGGAATACGGCGCGATCGATCTTGTGTGTCAACTGCAGTAGGGTCGCCGAGTCTATAAATTCTGCCGCCTCCAGGATGTGGCCGTCGCCGGTGATGATGCGCGCCAGCGCCTCCTCCGCCACCACCGCATTCGTGCTCAGATCGATGATCGGCTGGTAGGCCACGCGCATGCGATCCTCGCGCAGGGCGGATTCCAGCATATTGCCCACGCCATAGGGTTGATGCTCCAGCCTGCCCGCCAACACACAACGGTTACGTCCGGATTCTTTCGCCGCGTAGAGCGCGGCATCCGCAGCGGATAGCAGCTTTCGGGTGTTGCCGCCGTCTTCCGGGAATCCCGCTACACCGAAGCTGGCGCTGATATAAATAACATTGGCGTCAATGCGGACCGGTTGGGTGTCGATGGCCGCGCGGATTTTCTCCGCTATGACATACGCCTGCGTGGACTGAATGTCCGGCAACATGCACATAAACTGTTGGCCACCCCAGCGTCCGAAGGTGTCGCCAGGGCGCAGGCAGCCGCGTCCGATGTTGGCCACCGCCTGAAGTACCGCATCGCCCTGGTGGTCGCCAAAACCAAAGTTCACCAGCTTGAAGCGGTCGATATCGAAAAGAATCAGTGCAAAGGGGCGGTGGGATTCCTGGCTGGAGTTTAGGATTTGTTCAATCAGGGCGTGGGTTGCTACACGGCTGATGGCGCCGGTTAGGGGGTCGCGTTCGGGTAAAGAGCCGTGAGGACTAGGCATGATTCATTCCCTGTACGAGTGGCCTGCCTCGGCCTCCCCGCGGAAGGCGCCCCAATTCGCTTGGTGTTTTAAGGCGCAGGCTCAAAATAGTATAAGCAAGATTCAGGGTCATGGGTGAATATACTATAACTCGCCAACACCGGGTCGGGGGCGACGGGCCAGATTTTCGCGTGGCTCTGTCACTAACTGAATTTGATTCTGAACTGCGCAGGACGCCAAGATGGATTCCCATCATATAAACCAAGGTAGGTGTCCCTGACGGTTAATATCGCGTCTTTGCGGGCTCTTGACGGTTGTGGAGAGTGCCCCGGTCTCAGGTGGGTTTTTCAACGCGGCCCGCTGCTAACAGTGCTGCACCGTAGGCCGCCATTTCCGACACAGGGCGTTTTAGGCTGACCCCGAGGGTGTGTTCCCGTATGCGTTGCCAGGCCGGGTTACGGCTACCGCCGCCGGTGGTGCGGATTTCGCGTACGGCGGGGCCGCCCAATTTGTGCAGAAGTTGATAGCCGTCGGCCTCGATTTTCGCGATGCCCTCCAACATGCCTTGGAAAAAAGTGACGCTGTTGCCCGGCAGGGGTTCGAGTTTCGGTTGCATGTTGGGATCGTGGATCGGAAAGCGCTCGCCCACGTCCGGTAACGGATAATAATGCAGTCCCGTCGGGTTGTCCGGCTCCAGCAAGGGCGTCATTTCGCGCATCTGCTCGACTTTAAAATATTGCAACAGGGTGGCACCACCGCTGTTGGAGGCGCCGCCGGTGAGCCAGCGGTTGCCGAGGCGGTGGCTGTAGACGCCGTGTTCCGCGGAGAACAGGGGCTTATTGGAGAGTAGCTTCAGCACCAGGGTCGAACCCAGGGAGGTGACGCCGTCGCCCACCTGATTGCCGCCGGCGGCAAGAAAGGCCGCCACCCCGTCGGTGGTGCCGGCCATGACCTGGGTGCCGGGCGATAAACCGAAGGTGCGCGCGATTTCTTTACTCACGGTGGCGATGAGTTCACCCGGGGCGTGCACGCTGGGCAGCAGGCCCTCGTTGACGCCCAGTTTTTTGAAGAACTCGGGCCAGAGTCGTTTTTGCGCGTCGTAACCGAGCTTGAGACAGTTGTTGTAATCGCTTTGTCCCCATAGGTCCGTGAGTTTGCCCACGATCCAGTCCGCCTGGTGCAGTGCGTGGGCGGCCTTTTTGTCCATGCCATTTTCCTGTAACCACAGGAGTTTGGCCAAGCTGCTGGTGGCGCCCTGGGCACCGGAGTCGGGGCTGGCGGCGGAGAGTATGGTTTCCGCCTCGACGGTGGCGCGGCAATCGTTGTACATCATGGCGGGCAGGGTGGGGTTGCCTTTTTTGTCGCACAACAATAGGGTTCCAGAGGTACCGTCCACGGCGATGGCGGCCACCTTGGCGGCGGGTACTTCTTTGAGAAGATTGGTCAAGGCAGAAGACAGGGCCTTCCACCACAGATTGGCGTCCTGCGTAATCTGGCCGTCCGTTTTCACCGGCATGGGGACAGGGGCCCCAACCTGTGCGAGCACATCGCCTGCCTGATTGATGGCAACGACGCGACAGCCGCCGGTTCCCATGTCGATGCCCAGATAAATGCTGTCTTTCGGTGGCGGGGTGGGTTCGGCATCCACAGGTTCGGGTTCTGGATCGGTCTCCCCGGCGGGGGTCTCGTCTTCGGATGTCGGCCGGCGAACCCGCGGCAACATACGGAAACGGCCGATGCTACCGGCGCCGCTGGTGGGGGTCGTGGGGTTGACCGGGCTGGCCGGGGCAGGGCGGCGTGTGGTGGTCACGGGTTCCGTCGGGGCAGGTGGCGTGGCCGCCGGCATGTCGTTCGGTGGTGGGCTTACCTGCTCGGTTTCTGGCAGCCGGGTGATCGCCACCGGCGGCTCCCAACCGGGCTTGCGGTGTTCCACCACCACATTGGTATAGATGCCGCCGCGCACATAGAATTCGGCGCGCAGGCGCATATAGCGCGGAGAGGTCGCGGACACCAGGTCGTTCAGGATGGTGTTGGTCACCGCCTCGTGGAAGGCGCCCTCATTGCGGAATGACCATATATATAGCTTAAGGGACTTCAGCTCGACGCACTTGCGGTTGGGTACGTAGTCCAGATAGAGCGTGGCGAAGTCCGGCTGCCCGGTCTTGGGACACAGACAGGTAAACTCCGGCATGCGGATCTCAACGGTAAAATCCCGTTCCGGATGGGGATTATCGAAGGTTTCCAGGCGCTTGCTGGGTTGAGTAGGCATTTCGGGTCCCGTGTGCTAGTTTTGCGTTTCTTCAATAAATTGTAACGTATCCAGAACCTTAATGCGCCTCAAGAAAATCAAACTTGCCGGTTTCAAGTCCTTTGTCGACCCAATTACTATCCCTATTAATGGCAGTCTGATTGGAATTGTCGGCCCGAATGGTTGCGGTAAATCCAATATCATCGATGCGGTGCGTTGGGTCATGGGCGAAAGCTCGGCCAAGCACCTGCGCGGCGATTCCATGGCGGACGTGATCTTCAGCGGTTCCACCACGCGCAAGCCCGTGGGCAAGGCATCCGTCGAGCTCATCTTCGATAGTGCCGATGGTAGCGCACCCGGCCAGTACGCGAGCTACGCCGAGATATCGATCCGACGTGAGGCCGGACGCGACGGACAGTCGGATTATTTTCTCAACAAGACCAAGTGCCGGCGCAAGGACATCAC
>JAYUFH010000259.1:0-1723 GCA_043738765.1 Pseudomonadota bacterium
CTCGCTGGACGACGGCTACAACCCGGCCAAGACGGTCGAGGGCGTGCGCCGGCTGGTCGAGCAGGACGAGGTGCTGTTCCTGGCCGGCTCACTGGGCACGCCCACCAACCTGGCGGTCAAGGCCTACCTGCAGGCGCGCAAGGTGCCGCTGCTGTTCCTGGCCACCGGCGGCAGTATGTGGAACAACCCCCAGGCCGATCCCTGGGTGATGGGATGGCAGCCCAACTACGTTGCCGAAGCACGCATCTATGCGCAGCACATCCTGGCGACCAAACCGAATGCCAAGATCGCCGTGCTCTACCAGAACGACGATACCGGCAAGGACTACCTGAATGGCTTCAAGGACGGGCTCGGTGACCAGGTCAAGCTGATCAAAGCCGAGCTGAACTACGAAGTCACCGCGCCGACGCTGGATTCCCAATTGCTGCAGATGCAGGCGGTGGGCGCCGATGTGTTCTTCGACCAGACGACCCCGAAATTCGCGGCCCAGGTCATCCGCCGGATGAGCGAGATGGGCTGGAAGCCGGTGCATTACCTGAACAACATCGCCGCGTCTATCGGCGCGGTGTTGGTGCCGGCCGGGCTGGACAACTCGAAGGGCCTGATCTCGACGATCTATCTGAAAGACACCACCGACCCGCAACTGGCCGACGACCCTGCGGTCAAGGAGTGGGCCGCGTTCATGAAAAAGTACAACCCGTCGGGCAACCTGCTGGACTCGATCAACGTGACCGGCTACTCGGTGGCGCAGACCGTGGTGCAGGTGCTAATGCAGTGCGGCGACAACCTCAGCCGCGAGAACGTGATGCGCCAGGCCGCCGCCTTGAAGGACCTGGAACTCGGCCTGTTGATGCCCGGCGTCAAGATCAACACCAGCCCCACCGATCACGCGCCGATCGAGTCCTTGCGGATGCGGCGCTTTGACGGCAAGCAATGGATCGCGTTTGGCGAGGTGATGGGCCGCTGAGGGCGATGCGCTCTGCCCGCTGAGGGCTTTGTCGACGGGCGCTTTGGCGCGTCCGGGGAATGACGGTTTTGGGGCTCATGGCCGCCGCTTGGGTGTCGTCTTGCAGTGCAGTGAGTATCGGCGCCTTACGACCCATAGCGGGACTACATGAGCGACCGCTTCGGCGACTATTGCCAGTCTGCAATTCTGACTTGAAACCACCTTGTCAATTGCAATGCCGCTCCTGTTTCGAAACTTGCCTTAGACAGGCCCACAGGGATGCGCGCGGCTGAGGCAGGTTGCGAATCAGGTTTGAGGAAGGCGTCGAACTCCGAATTGAAGATCTGCGGTAGGCAATCTCTACCTTTGGCGTGTGCTGCCCGCAGCACGCCGCCTATTGCCAATAAGTAGTACGACGCCTGCAAGCATCATCAGCGCGGCGCCCGGCTCCGGAACGGGAGAAGGGGCATACAACGCGCCGCTCGAACTTGTGAAGGAGGCGCCATGTGTCAGGACATCGATCTGGGTCAGCATATGCCCGCTTGCGTCGCCCTGCGCCAAACCGTGGACGCTGGGAGAATACACATAGAGAGCCGCCGAGAGCGTGCCGACAATGTACACAGAAGCACCGTTGGGCACCGAGATCACCAAGCTGGACGAACCAGAATATGTGCCCAAGCCCAGCGCCAACTCCGGCAAGTATCGCTGCGTGTTCACGGTTGAGATTACGTATGACAAATCCGAGTAGACGAAGTTGCTCCCGAACACGGGGCGGTA
>JAYUFH010000260.1:0-4590 GCA_043738765.1 Pseudomonadota bacterium
ACCTGCAGATCGACGTCGTGTTTGAGGGACAACGGGACATCGCCCCGCGATTTACACCAAAGAAGGTGGAAAAAACCCAACCAAAGCGTTAATCAGGGCCTTGCCCACGGCGGTGAGATCAGCATAATAAGCGCATAGTCATCGCTATAAAAAACGCGGCACGGCGCAAGGACGCGACATCGCCACCCCCGCAAACGATCCACACCCGCCCACAAGGACTGTGCCGACATGGATATCACGATCTATGCACACCGGGGGATTTCCCACTATCATCGTCCACTATGCCGCGCTGCACACCCGGTCGCCTGCCGACGTCAGCGCGCGTTCAGCTTGTTCGACATGCTTATAACCCTCGCGATTGCCAGCACCCTGATCGCGCTGGCAGTGCCGACATTCAAACACCTGACCGTACGCACTCGTATCACTGCCCAGGTCAATGGGCTGCTGACGGATTTGCATCTGGCGCGCAGCGAGGCCATCAAGCGTGGACAACCTGTGGTGTTGTGTAAAAGCCAGGATGGGCAGCGCTGCGCCGGCGACGCCGCATGGCATGAGGGCTGGGTCATGTTCGTCGACGGGAACGATAATCACCTTGCCGACCCGAACGAAACCGTGATTCGTGTGCAGGGCACACAACCCAGCGTGGAAACCCATCTCAACGCCTCTGGCGGGCCTCAACGCAATCACTATCTGGGGTATCGCCCCGACGGCATGAGTGGAAAACGTGGCACCTTCACGTTTTGCGATCCCACGGCGCCCAGCCTGGCGCGTGCGATCATCATCTACTGGACGGGACGCGCCCGTGTCTCGGACAAAACCGATGACGGCCGCGCCCTGACCTGCCCAGATCACGCAAGCGGGTAAGCCCTGCGGGAAAACCCCTGGCGCGCTGCTATCCTTGACCGACCCGGCCGTCGTCAGTACTATACGCCCCCTTCTTCCCCGGTAGCTCAGTCGGTAGAGCAAGTGACTGTTAATCACTGGGTCGGCGGTTCGAGTCCGTCCCGGGGAGCCAATTTTCTCAACACTGACCGCCTGTTGTCGTGTCTGCGGCGCGCGCTCTTTCCAGCCAGCCATTAACCGGCGCCTGTCGGGTTTTGACCAGGCCCCGTCCGTGATGTGTGTCCGCCGCGGCCATACCACCCCAAGCTGTTACCCATCAAACAAACTTGCCGCGCGGGCGTGCATGCTGAAAACTTGCGGCGTCGGGCAGCCTGTGCCTCTGCGCCATTCCTCCACCCAGTCCGCAAAGTTTCAAGGAGAGCTATCCATCAAGATAGGCAAGAAAAATATCGTCTTCGGATTCTTTTACCTGGTCCTGACCGCTGCCCTCGGGCCGGTGATGATCGTGAAGTATTTATGCTGACACGGCGCAGCGGAAGGCGTGAAGCAACAGAAGCTTGGGGCCTTACAGCAGGCACAGGCAAATAATTTTGAGGTCGACCTGGAAAAAATGACCGCCGAACAAATCGCCCAGGCCAACACCGCTGCGATCCTGGCGCTGTCCAGCGCCCTCAACAGCGTCAAACCAGTGGATGCCTCAAGGGCGGATCCCACACCCACGGCAACCTGGAGCGGTGCTCAACATCCTGGTCGGCATCCTGCTGGGCTTCCTGGCGGTGCCGGTCATGTTCAAACAGGTGATCAGCTGGGTCTTTATCGCCGGCGCCGCCCTGCACTCCGGCCTGCTCTACCTGGCGGTGGGTCTGGAATTCCCGTTCGCCGTCGGCCTGCTGGGCAGCTGGTTTGGCTACATCGGTCCGGTATTGGTATTGCTGGGGCTGTTTCTGGCGGGCGTCGCGACCCTGCAGGGATATATTAAAGGTACGGTCGTCAAGGACAAGCATTAAGCCCCAGCGTTAATTCAGCGTTAATGCTGAGACACTTCACTCGCTGCCCGTACGGTTGCGCGCGGACGCCACCTGCCGAGCCTTCCACAGCGGCGCAATTATAATGCGCAAACAGGCCGAGGCGGCGCGCAGCGCCGCCTCGGCGTCCGCCGCGGTCGGTGCGTGTGCGAAGATGAACCCCAGGTAGCTCGCACCCTCCGGCAGGGGCACCAGTTCGTTGCCTTCCCTGACATCGATGATGACATCGTCGATGTACGGCACGCGTCCCGCGGCCAGCACGCCTTCCACCCGCCGCAGGATACCGGCCTGGGGCACAGGTATCATTAACACACCGGCTGCGCCCGTTGCGCGTTGCGTCGTCACCGGTAAGCCCAGGGCATGGGCCACCACCAACTCCTCCAAACCATGCCCCGTACCGAAACGCAGCAAGCGCCCGCACAGGCCGCCGATGGTGCGCGCCGCCACCTCCAGTATCCAAACACCGTCTGCATTGATGCGGCACTCGGCGTGCACCGGCCCCTCACGCAAACCATAGGCGGCGCAGGCCTCGCTCACGCACTGCGCGATGCGTTGTTGCAACGTATCTGAATGTCGCGAGGGCGTGATGTAATACGTCTCCTCGAAATACGGCCCGTCCAGGGGGTCGGGTTTGTCGAAGATCGCCAACACCTGCAGGCGACCCGCCGTCAACAGGCCTTCCACGGCGACCTCGGTGCCCGGTATAAATTCCTCCACCAGCAACAGATGACGCTCTTCGACATCCCCGACATCCTCGACACGCGCCAGTATCGCCTGGATGCGGGCGATGGCGAGGTGCAGTTCCTCAAGGTTGTTGGCGCGTATCACGCCACGACTCGCCGACAGGGCCACGGGTTTCACCACGCAAGGAAAACCCGTGGCCACGAGTTGCGGCGCCAGTGCCATGCGCAGATCGATGCGCTGGTGGTGGGGGACCGCCACGCCGGCTCGGGCAAGACAGGCACGTGCCCAGTCTTTGCGTCGCGCGATGCGCACCGCTTGCAGCGGATTGTGCGCCAACGACAGGGCCGCAGACGCACGCGCAGCAAGAGCGGTGCTGGCGTCGTCGGTACCGATGACGGCGCACAATGGCGTGCGCCCCGCCTGGGCAAGGATGATCTGCAAGGCCGCTGCCTCATCGCCCATATCGACATGCAGGCCGGTGGTATGCGCCCCAACCAGGGCACAGCGGTCCTGGGTGGCGATTACAATTTCAGCCTGATGTCGGCGTACCGCCTGCATGAACGCGGCGGTGCGGTAGCTACCATAGGGGGCGATGAGCAAAACTCGGCGGGGCTGGACTACATGAGACGCGTCCAACTGCCCCGCGTCTGCGGCCGGAGCGGCGGCGGGCGGGCGTATTGGGTGAGGTGATGATTCTGCTGCAGGCATGATGGCATTCCAATTCGAGGGGCAGGCTGATGTCGTCGTCCGTTCGCCGGTAGCTCCGGCATCGATGTATCGGCAGCCTGTCTGCGCCGGGTTAAAACAGTGGCGTACACCACAAAGAGCCAGTGCCGATCTCAATCAGTACTTAACGTCACGAAGGCCACGGCGTGATCTTCTTCATCTGCCAGGCTAATATGCGCCTGGGTGATGCCCTTGGCACGCACAAATTCCTCGGCGTAGCCGTTGAAATCGAGCTGCGGCTTGCCGGCATCGTCGTGACTCACGCCTATGTGTTGCAAGGATAAACCATTGCTGAAGCCCGTCCCCATGGCCTTGGCCGTGGCCTCCTTCGCGGCAAACCGCTTGGCGAGAAAATGTGCCTTGCGTACGTCGGTGGCGTAATCCTTCTTTTCGGCGTCGGTCAATATGCGTTCGGCGAATGCATCGCCATGACTGTCGATATTCTTCTGCATGCGCGCAACGCGCACGATATCCGTTCCGATGCCGTAGATCATGGGTGTTCCGTTCCCGTCAGAGTGCGCGCCGCCAGCATCAGCTGTTTCATTTCGCGCACTGCCGCCTGCAGTCCGGTAAAGACGGCGCGCGCCACGATGGCGTGTCCGATGTTGAGTTCGCGGATGGCGGGAATGGCGGCGATCGCCTGCACGTTGTGGTAGTGCAGGCCATGACCGGCATTCACCTGCAGGCCAAGCTGCTGTGCCTGACTCACCGCAGTAATGATGCGCGTCAATTCGCACGTGCGTTCATCGGCTTCCATGACACCAGCGTAGTGGCCCGTGTGTATCTCGATGACCGGCGCGCCGGTTTTCGCCGCCGCCTCGATCTGGCGCGCATCGGCGTCGACAAACAATGATACCCGCACGCCGGCGGCGGCCAGGCGCGTACAGGCGTCGGTGATGGCCACCCGATGCGCCTGCACGTCCAATCCCCCCTCCGTGGTCAGTTCCGCGCGTCGCTCGGGAACCAGGCAGCACTCCTGTGGGTGGATGTGGCAGGCGAACGCCACCATCTCCTGGGTCACTGCCATCTCAAGATTCATACGTGTCTGCAGAATCGCCCGCAGCATTTCCACATCGCGGTCCTGGATGTGCCGGCGATCCTCGCGCAGATGCAAGGTGATGGAATCGGCACCCGCCTGCTCGGATTCGATGGCGGCCTGAATAGGATCGGGATAGAGCGTGCCGCGCGCCTGGCGCAAGGTCGCAACGTGATCGATATTGACGCCAAGTTTAATCACAGGGTTCCACCTTATCGTACATCGTGCCGGCACGTGTCCGGCCGGGTCGGAATAACTTACGGCTGTGCAGCGGCC
>JAYUFH010000261.1:0-1709 GCA_043738765.1 Pseudomonadota bacterium
GTGCCCTTAAAGGCCATGCGCCGCTTGTAAGCCGGTGTTCCACCGTGGGTCAACGCAGCGAACATCGGCGAGAGCCCGATCGGGTCGATGACCACCACCAGTATCACGAAGGTATTTATCAGCAGATCTAGCATTACGCAGGGCCCACACTCAAGAGCGTCTTGCCCGTGGGCAGGGGAAGCCCAGCCCCACCCTCTGCAACGAGGGTGGGGCCGGTATAAGAAACTTTGCAGCCATCGACTCCGCCGCACACACCGTCAGCGACAGTCTATGGATTATTCGAGACGGAAGCCGACCTGCAGTTTCACCTGGTAGTGTAGGATCTTGCCGTCCTTCAGATGACCGCGCGTCTCCACCACCTCGAACCAATCGAGGTTCTTCAGGGTCTTGGCCGCGCGCGCGATGGCGGTCTGTATCGCGTCGTCAGTGCCCTTGGTGGATGAGCCGACGAGTTCAATTATCTTATAAACGTGATTCGACATGAGACACTCCTTGTGGTGGTTTGTTATCTATCTTATGGTGGTCTGCAAGGCCGTGCTCGATTATTCCCCAACGACTCAAAAACGCAAAGGGAATCTTGCAGAACACAGCCGCCTTAAAGCGACTCCCCGCAGTGCCAGCAGAGACTGAAGTTCACCGGATTGGACTCGCCGCATTGACTGCATGCCGCTTCCGTCGTATCCGTGGGGCGCTCGTAAGCGCTCAACAGTTTTTGGGCGAGGCCGAGGTCGCGCGCGTCCGCCAGCCATATTTCGGGGTAGGTCTCACCGAAGGGGATCTCGCCGAGGGCGCCCTGGGAGTGTTGATTGAAGATTTGTGTTTCGATGCCGGCATTGGACAGCATGCCGGCAATAATCTGGGCTTCCTGCAGATTGGCGGCGGCGTATAGCCTGACCATGCCGATCAGCCGTAGTGCTTGTGCTGCGATCTCCGCCGGCCGGCACGCTGCACCACGATGCCACGCACGTTGAAACTACCGGTGAGTTCGGTCACGGGATATTCCTCGTTCAGCGCCTTCAGGTAACGACGCTCGCCCTCCACCATGAACTGGCGGAATATGGTGTCACCGTCGTAATCGATGACCACGTAGGCGCCATTGGCCGCCTGCGCACCCGGATCGACGATAATAATGCAACCGTCCCAGAACTCCGGACCCATGCTATCGCCCTTGACCTGCAGGGCGTAAGGCTCCAATTCGCTACATCCGCCTCCGCTCATAACCTGCGACCTCCAATAATTACATGCTGACCAACCGGGAGTAGAGGCGCAAATTAACACAAAGCCCGGTCCGGGCGCCACTTGGGGAAGCCATGGGAAAGACCCACCTGCCGTGGTGACACTTACCGATACAACTGGCACACGAGGCGCAATATAAAGCGCGCGTAGGGTGGGCATCGCCCACCACGCGGGGCGTCGGTATTCTCCGCTGGTGGGCGATGCCCACCCTACGAACAATCGCGTCAGTGCAATGATAGTCCTGCGCGGTCTTGCCTTTAAGTAAACGCCATTCGGACGCTATCCTTATTTTTCACCACGGGTCTTTTTCCGCGCCCGCGGATGCGCCTGGTCATAGACCTTGGCCAGGTGTTGAAAATCGAGATGGGTGTAGATCTGGGTGGTGGAGATATCCGCATGCCCGAGCAGCTCCTGTACCGCCCGCAGGTCGCCACTCGATTCGAGCAAATGACTGGCGAAGGAGTGGCGCAACA
>JAYUFH010000262.1:0-4570 GCA_043738765.1 Pseudomonadota bacterium
GCCGGCTTCACCGACGTCGCCCTGGAGACGCGGGTGCTGCATTACCAGTTTGCCTCCTTCAAGGACTACTGGGATACGGTCGAGGCCTCCGACATACTGAAAATGCAGTTCGACGCCCTGCGCGCGGACGAACGCCGCCTGATCCGCAACGAGGTCGGGCAGTTGGCCCAGGCGTTTGTCAGCGCCGAGGGATTGCGCATACCCCACGAATATCTGCTCGCCAGCGGGACGAAATAACCTTCCTCCGAACCAGGCAGTACGTAGCCCTGCCGCCCGCTGTCGAAGCAAGCGCGCCCATGGGCGCTCCTCCGTCGTGGCGGCCGGCTGCCAACCATTTACAATTTTATTTAATTCCATATAGTTGATCTAAATATGAAGCGTGAGTCTGAGTTAACCCGAAACCTGCACACGCCACTACAGGAGAACGCGCCATCGTCACTCTAACCACCCTGCACGACAGTTCCCGCCGTGGCCCGGCACCACCCTCGCCGCTCCGTCGTGTGCCCAGACCCTGGCGCCACCTCTTAAGCACCCTGCTCGTTTCCCTTCTGATTCCAGGCACTGGCCTGGCAGCCAGCGCTAAATCCGCGACGGGTATCGATGTGGTGCTGGTCATGGACAGCTCCGGCAGCATGAAGCAAACCGACCCTGGGCGTCGGCGTGTCGCCGCCGCCAAACTGTTCATCGCACTATTAGGCAAAGACGACCGCGTCGGCGTTATCAGCTTCAGCGACGCCGGCTATCCGGTGATCGGCCTGACGCCGGTGCAGGCCAAGCCGCAGCAGGAACAATTATTCAAGGCCGTGGACAAGGTCTCCTCCAAGGGCGCCTACACCAACCTGCATGCCGCATTGCAGTCGGCGCAGGCCATGCTGGAGCACGAAGGCTCCGCCGGCCGCGCGCAATACATCCTGCTGATGTCCGACGGAAAAATGGACACCGGCGATAAACAGCGCGACGCCGCCCTCGGCCAGAAGATCCGCCGCGAGCTGCTGCCGCTTATCGAAAAACAGGGCGCGCGCGTCTACACCCTGGCGTTCACCGCCGCCTCCGACAGCGGCATGATGCAGGACATGGCGACGGCCACCCATGGCCTGTACCGCGTGGCACCCACCGACAAGGACCTGCACGCCGTCTTCGCCACCTTTTTTGAAAGCTCCAAGAGCCCGGACATGTTGCCCATCGAGGGCGGCCGCTTCAAGACAGACCGCTCCATCGATGAAGTGAACATCGTGGCGTCCAAGGAAAACGCCGACGTGCAGGTGTCCCTCGAAGACCCGGACGGCCAACGTCACACGGCCAAGCAACCGGGCACCGGCATCCGCTGGATGCCCGCGGCGGGATTCGATCTGATCACCGTGCCCCATCCCAAACCCGGCACCTGGAAACTGCTCTCCACCAGCGGACAAAGCAAGGCCTATATCGTCACCGATCTCAGCATTGCCACGGACTCAAAAAACGCCGATCTGCCGGCCAATACCGAACCGGTAGTTCGGGCCTGGCTCAGCCGCGACGACGCGGTGGTGACGCAGAAGGAGATACTCGCCAGCACCCAGTTCTTCGCGGAGCTCAAACGCCCGGACGGCAAGCTGGCGAAATTCTCGCTGTTCGATAATGCCGAACTCGGCGACAAAATTGCCGGCGATGGCATCTACGCCGGCAGCCTCGACGTGTATCTGCCCGGCACCTACGAGCTGCGCCTCGTCGCCAAGAACCCGACCTTTGAGCGCAGCGTCGTGCGTTACTTCAACGTCCTGCCCCCGGCCCCGGGCGCCACGCCACCCGTGGCCGAACATCCTGCGGCGGTCAGCCCCACCCCCGCGGTGACCCCGCCTCCCGTTGAGACGGAGTCACCCGAACAAAAATCAGCCGTTACTCACGCGGACACACCCGCGCCAGCTCACCCACCGGAAAAGACCGAGGCGACCTTCAATCCATGGATGGCGCTGGGCGTATTTACCGTCATCAACCTGATCCTCGGCGGTATCGTCGCCGGCGTGGTGTTCTGGTTACGCAAGAAAAAAGCCAAGGCGGGGTTGCCGAAAGGCGATGACGACGAGGATGGGCCAGGAAAATAAAGGCCGCGACCGTATTGGGGTTCGGTAGCCACTTCAGGAGGTTGCCGCGTTAACCTGCAACGATCCGAAAAAACGCGCCACCTCGCAACGCGAAGCCCTACCGGTGCACGTCTTTCCTCGTCGATCCCCGCCGACTGTCAGACAAAAAAAGCCCCGTACTTGGACGGGGCTTTGATTCACTACCAACAACATATTGTTATTGTTATGCGTGCATGCAACTCAGCGACTGAGGGGTTACGCACTTGTTAATATATAAAGGACGCGCCAGTCACCAGAAAAATTCCACCCTGTAATGATTTCCGGTGAAATCCATGGCAGCAGCAGACGAAGGGTATTCCTCGATGGACAGACGCACTAGAAACCGGCAGGAACGCATTGGAAATGATTAACGCACGAAGGCCCGGAAACACCGCACAGGTATTATAGACCCGCGATACAACCGCTCGCCTAAACAGCGGTGCGCGGAGCCTTGCGCCAACGGAGTCCCGACAAGACTTCGTACACACACGGCACCACAAACAACGTCAACAGGGTGGATACGATCACCCCGCCGATGACGGCGAGGGCCATGGGCACACGCGTCTCCGCGCCGGGGCCGATGGCCAGCGCCAGGGGCAGCGCGGCGGCGATGGTGGCGAAGGATGTCATAAGAATCGGCCGCAGACGCACGGGGCAGGCCTCGAGCAAGGCCGCGCGCACACCGATGTCGCCACGCGCGCGTACCTGATTGGCGAAGTCCACCAGCAGTATCGAATTCTTCTTGACGATACCCATCAGCAGTATCAGGCCGATAAAGCTGTAGATGTTGAGCGACTGATGGAAGATGAGCAACGCCAGAAAGGCGCCGGTCAAACTGAACGGCAGCGCCATGAGCACAGCGATGGGGTGCATAAAGCTGTTAAATTGCGATGCCAGCACCATGTAGGACACCACCAGTCCTAATATAAGCGCGAACCACAGGTCGTTAAACGATTCTTTGAAGGACTGCGCGCCACCGACAAACAAGCTGTGATAGCCGCTGGGCAACACCTGTTGCGCGATATTTCTGGCCGCCGTCAGCGCATCCTCCTGGGACTTGCCGGTGTTGACGTTGGCGAATATCTTGATCGCGCGTTCGCGATCGTAGCGGTTGATCTGCGCCAGGCTCTTCTTTTCCGTCAGCTGCACCACATCCGCGAGGCGGATCAGTTCGCCCCGGTTGTTGCGCACGAAAATATTTTTGATCTGTTGTACGCGGTCGCGCTCCTGCTCCAGCAGCCGCACGCGGATGTCGTAGCGGTGTCCGGCGGAGGAATACTGGCCCGCCACCACGCCGCCGACGGTGGCGTTCACGGTCTGCGCGATGGTGCTGATGTTGACGCCGCGCGCCGCCGCCTTGGCCCGGTCGGGAATGATCTGAATTTCCGGTTTGCCTTCCAGGTAATCGCTGTCGGTGTCGGTGACCAGGCCGGTGGCGTTGAGTTTTTCGATGATCGTCCGGGAGTACTCCGCCAACTTGCCCCACACCGGTCCCTGCACGGAAAACTCCACCGGGAAGCCGCGCGACGGCGTGAACCCGCGCAACGACAGGTCTTGAACCGACACCTTTATATCGCCGATCTTTTTCAGCGCCTTGCGCGAGATATCCATCAACTCCTGCTGGCTGATCTCGTGACCCAGCTGGGGGTCGATACCGCGCTGGCCCTTGGGCTTCATGTTGATAAAGAGTATGCCGTTGTTGACCACGCCGCCGCGGCCGAATCCGCCCACGGCGCTGAAGTAACGATCGACTTCGGGGCGCGTACTGAAGAATTCCTCGGCGGCGAGAAATTTCCCATTGGTGTATTCCATGGAGGAATCCACCGGCGTTTGCAGGCGGATCAGGAACGTGCCTTGATCCTGGGCCGGCATGAGTTCCTTTTTCAAGGGTCCGAGGGCAGTCAACGACAGGCCAAAAAAGACCAGCGAGGCAAAAATAACCAACCAGTGATGACGCAGGGCAACCGCCAACAACCGGCGATAGAGCACGGCGTTGTGATGAAAGACATAATCCGCCGCGCGCCCGATGCGGGTGGAGTGCGAGCCGGCCTGGACAAACTGCGAGGCGCGCATCGGGGTGAGCGTCAACGCCTCGAGCAGGGACAGCATCACGGCGACCGTCATGGTCACGCCGAACTGAAAGAAAAACTTGCCGATAACGCCGCTCATGAACGCCACGGGCAGGAAGATCGCCACCACCGCGAGGGTCGCCGCCAGGGCGGCGAAGGTGATTTGCTGTGAGCCCTTCAACGCCGCCTGCTTACGGCTCTCACCCATCTCCCGGTGGCGCACAATATTTTCCAGCACCATGATGGCATCATCCACCACGATGCCGATGGCGAGACTCAGGCCCAACAGGGTGAAGGTATTGAGAGTAAAACCGAAGAAGTACAGCGCGATGAAGGTGCCGATGATGGAGGTGGGGATCGCCAGAATGACATTTAAGGTCGCGGTCCAGCTGCCAAGAAACAGCC
>JAYUFH010000263.1:0-4569 GCA_043738765.1 Pseudomonadota bacterium
CCGGAAGCGTGTGCACAATTACGTATCAGCATGAACAATATCGAGGTGCAGTTGCATTCCGCGCTGCCTTCGACCCAGGCCTGGAGTTACAACAACCAGTTTCCCGGCCCCACCATTGAAGTTCGCCGTGGTGAAGAGATCCATGTTGAGTGGGTAAATAAAATTCAGGGCAATCTTCCCTTTTCAACCGCGCTGGCGCCCGATCCACTAGCCGGCGCGACGTCGTCGCAAAATGTTCCTGGATCAAATGGCGCACCACCGCAACCTGGTCTCGATATGATCGAGCCTTGGACCGTGGTCCATTTACACGGTGGTAAAACGCCACCGGATAGTGACGGCATGCCGGAAAATATGCTGCTTTCCGGGCAGTCAAAACTATCGGCCTATCCCAACGATCAGCGCGCCACCTCCCTGTGGTATCACGATCATGGACTCAACATCACCCGCTGCAACGTCTATGCCGGCCTGGCAGGCTTCTGGATGATTCGCGACTCGGATGACGATGCCATTAGAGAAAGGTTGGACAAACATGAAATCCCCTTGCTCATACAGGATCGCAATCTGGAAACCGATGCTGACGGTAACCTCACCGGCCAGATGTTGCACAAAATTGAAGAAAGCACCCGGGAATTCTTTGGCCCGTACACCCTGGTCAATGGCAAGATCTGGCCACATGCCCAGGTTAAGGCGCGCCCCTATCGTCTACGCCTGCTGAACGGTTCCAACTCACGCGTGTATCGACTGGTCTTGCTGGACGAAAACGATAACCCGGTGAATGATGCGATCCAACAAATCGGTACCGATGGTGGACTCCTGGGTCAACCGGTCAACTTTGCCGCGAGTGAAGGATTGGTGCTGGCCCCGGCGGAGCGGGCCGACATACTGGTTGATTTCAGCCGTTTTCGCGGCAAGCATGTCCGCCTGGTTAATACCGCGGGCGCGCCCTATCATGCACCGGACTTTATTATTCCCGTCCCCGGTCAGGCCGACCTCGACCTGCGTGTGCCCTTTCCCAACGTCATGGAGTTTCGCGTTAACGCGCAAAGTAGCGGTAAAAACTTTGCCAATTTGAATTTACCCAATCCGTTATCGGACTTTGTGCGGTTGAATCACAACATGCCGCACACCGAGCATCGCTGGGTAGCGCTGGTGGAGGACAGCAACCTCCATGTGCTGACGTTAAACGAATTGGTTCCGGTGGGTGCAAGCTATGCCGGTCCCGTCGTGGAAATTAAGGACGGCGTAAAACCGACAGAACGGTTCCGGATCGGTGCGCGACGATTTGAAGATGCGGTAAACTTTTTTATCACTGCTGGCGAGACTGAAGTATGGAAATTTGTAAACCTTACTGAAGATGTGCACCCACTGCATGTTCATCTGGTGCAATTCCAGGCCTTGTCGCGCCAAAGCGTGATCAATCCCGATACCTTTGACTTGGTGACGGGCACCACAGCGGCGGGCAATCCACTCCAGATCGATACCGCAGTCACCACTCCGGATGCCAACGAACAAGGCTGGAAAGATACCATACGCGTGAACCCCGCCGAGGTCATGTCCATTATGGCCACCTTTGAAGGCTTCCTGGGTCGTTACATGTATCATTGTCACATTATCGAACACGAGGACAGCGAAATGATGCGGTCCTTCGTGGTCCTTCCTGCCCAGATCGCGGCAGCCATGAAGGCGATGGCGGGTGGAGGGAAAACTCACAGGATGTAATTATCAGCACTGCAGATGCAGGACCTGTGGGCGATTGTGCAGGGTGGGCATCGCCCACCACGCGTGGCGCTGGTCCTCCTGGGTTGGTGGGCAATGCCCACCCTACCAAACCTGAAACAGTAGCGAACAAGTGCTTGAGTTTGTGCCATTCAGCCCTGGCCCGGAATTTCTTTATGGGAAGCTCTAAAAATCCGGAATGGGGAGTGGATTATACCCAGAGGGCACACGAGCGCAGCGTATCCACCCTACATTTCCGAATTTTTAGAGGTTCCCTTAACAGCGTATGTAGACAGATATCCGCCTTTTTCCGTGTTATACGCCCGCGGAGTCGAGATGGCCGCGGTTTTCCCCTGCCGCACGGCTAACAGGCCCACGCCCCCCTGGCTGTTCGCGCGCCTCACCGGCGCCGCGTTCCAGCATGAATCGGCAGTTGATCTGGCGGCTTCCTGCGGATGGAAATTGCAGGTAGCTGCGCACCTGTGCCACGGCTTGCTTCGCACATTGCAGGGCCTTCGGCTCTGTGTTCCAGCCCCAGTAGTCGCTATGGCCTGCGTGGGCGTTCTCGATTTGGCCAAGATTGTGTGGCGTGTTTGTCTCCGACCACAGGGCATGGCCCAGTGCCGTCGGTTTGATCCCCTCTTCCCCTTTTGCAAGACTTTGTCCGGCGGGAAAGGCAAACGCCAAAACATTATCGGCGCCGGAGTAAAGGCTGCGCGCACCATCACGCAATACATCGTCATAGCCAGGGCGTAGGCGGCACGGAGGGTTTTTCTTATCGAGCATGAACGTGGGAATGGCGCCGGCCATAAAAACGATACGCCCGATTCCCGGAGCGGATTTCTGGCCGGCCAGGGCCCGTAGCAATTCCATGGCCAGGCGACAACCCATGGAGTGCGCGATGATATCGATGCGGCAACCCGTCGGCACCTGTGCGGCAAGATACGTTGCGAGACGTTCAGCGGTTTTTATCGCACGCTGGATACTGTCCATATAATAGAGGAATGAGGCCATTCCCCATGCGCCATCTCCAGGCCAATAGACCTCGACAAATTTCCGGCCGATCCCATAGCGCGCGTCCTTGTCCATGTCGCATAGCCGATCGTGGAAACCATCGTAGGCATCGGTCGCGGCCTGCGCGTCATTGTTGTAACCATGGATGAGCAGCACCAGGTGTTGCGCGGTGGCAAGGGCTTGTTCATCCGAAACGCCGGGAACACTCCTTACCTTGCCGCCTACCCTATCCTCGCGATATGAAAGTGTGATCCGTTCCACTTTTTCCATGGTCAGGCCTTCGTACGAATTCCGCCGACGGCACTGACCACGTCCTTGGAGAAGGGGGCCAACATGCCCGCCAGGAGCGACAGGCAGAGCAAGGCAACGAAGTCCTCTGCCCGGCTGGGCGCGCCATTGCGTGTCAAGGCATACGCGGTCAGTAGCGCGCCGGTAATGATGGAGGCAATCTGATTGCCACGCGCCCAAAGATACTGAGTGCGATTCTGGAAGATATCAAGCCGGCGTGCCATGAGATTGCCAAGGCGTACCCGCGCTTGTTGCGCGGCGCGCATTTCGCTTTCTTGCCGGTCTCGCTGATCCTCGACGTTTGTGTATCCATCGCGCGCCGTACGCGTGGCGAAGTCGGCCCAGAGTTGGCTATCAGGTTGCAGATTCTTTTTTGAAAACGCCGCCTGGATCTGCATATCTTCTTTAGTAAAGAAGGCGTAGGCATGGGGATAGCGATCGGGAAACTCCAGAGAAAGATTCGCGGCTGCCTGAATCTGGCCCAACACTCGATCGATGGGCTGGTCGAAGAGCACGTCTTGATACTGCGTGTCTCCTGTCGCGAGGATTATTATTTCCTTGCGGCTTTCCGGGTCCGCTACCCAGTGTGTAAATTGGCTGCGGTGGAAACGGCGGCGTATTACCGCCACCCCTTTCACCACTTCGATTAAGGCCATGGACAAGGTGCCAATGGCTGCCAGCAATAGTGAATAGTTGAGTGTACTGGCTGCGATATTGTCTATGACGGAAGCAACGGCGGTTGTGTCAGTCATGCGCGTCTCCTTGGATTTATCATGGGGTATAACCCAACCTGCATAAAAACACGATTTTTAGAGGCTCCCTTTAAAACAAGAGATCGGATATTACGTTATAGGCCGCCGCGTCGACAGTGTCTAAGCCATTGCCGTCGGCACGACGCTCCTCGATAAACAATACACTCGATCAGCCGGCACAGGCTGATCGAGTGACTACCCAGAGTGGCCTGCCCTTAGTGCAGGTATATCCATTTCGCCACGGAAGGCACGCCCACATTGTTGATGGCGAACATCATGTAATAGCCTTGCTGCGCCAGGGAATGCGGATGCCCGCCGTGGGGCGCGGTCAAGGTCAACTTACTGGGATGCGCATGGTCATGGATATAAGGCATTTCCAGAATTTTTTGCTCCGACTCCGTCTGGTGCGTGACCGCCATGGGCCGCATCAGCACTACCTTGACGATAGAGGCGGCGTCCGGTGACTCGATAACAAAACTCTGACCATGATGCACCAGCGGCGGAGCGGCGGAAATCGCAGGCCGCGCCCCACGGAACAAGTAGGTTGGGCTGTAGATTTCAATTTTTGTATTGTTCCAACCCGCCATCATCACCTTCCCGCTCGGCAGCAGCAACGACACCGAATGATAATCGCGGATGGAGGGCAGCGCCGCCATGGGCGACCAGGAATCGACCGGGGGGCTGAACAAGGTGCACGGTGAATGGGTCCTGGAAATTCCCCCCGCCAGAAATAAATTTCCGTCGGGCAGCAACACCGCGCTGCAGAGGCTTCTGTGTTCGCCGTCCGGGAAGGCGATCG
>JAYUFH010000264.1:0-1705 GCA_043738765.1 Pseudomonadota bacterium
GCCTCGTGGGCAAATCCGGTCCCGGTCTATGACGCATTGTGGGCATAGTCGAACGAATCGTAATACAGCGCGCTGTCCGCCAGACCATGTAGGACAAAAGTCTGTTTGATCGCCTGAATCATCGGTGGCGGACCACTGGCATACACCTCGTGTGCGCCCAGGTCCGGGTAATCCTGCAGCACCGCGGCATGCACCCAACCACTCCTTCCCTGCCAGGCATCTTCGGGCAGGGGTTCGGACAACACCGGGGTGTACTGCACACCTGCATGGGCCTGCGCCCAGGCCTGGGGCAACGCATGCTGGTATAAATCGCGACGCGCACGCACGCCCCAGTAAAGATGCATGGGCCGCTGGCTGCCACGCTGCAGGGCGTGTTCGATCATGGCCTTGATCGGTGCAAAACCGGTACCGCCAGCGACAAAAATAATCGGACGTTGCGATTCTTCGCGCACAAAGAAAGTCCCCAGGGGTCCCTGGAAACGCATCAGGTCTTTCGCCTGCATGCACGTAAACACCTGCCCGGAAAATAGCCCGTTAGGCACGTGACGCACATGCAATTGCAGGAATTCATCAGCGTGCGGGGCATTGGCAAGGGAATAGCTACGGCGCAATCCATCGCGCAACAAAATATCGATGTGCTGACCGGCAAGAAAAGCCAAGCGCTCGCTCTGTGGCAGCTTGAGACTGAGCAACATCACGTCGTGCGCCGGTCGCTGCATATCCACTACCCGACAGGGCAGGGTCTTGATGACAATGCCCTTGGCGGCGGAAATTTCCTGCGCCTCAATCACCAGATCCGACAACGGCTGCGCCCGGCAAAATAGCGCCAGCCCCTGGGATTTTTCCTGTTCACTCAAGGCCGGGGTGTCGTGCCCGGCATAATCCACTTGGCCAGACAGCAGCCGACCCTTACAGGTGCCACAGCTGCCGCCACGGCAACTATAGGGCAGCACGAACCCCTGACGCAGAGCCGCGTCCAATAGCGTTTCGCCCACTTCGGCTTCGATGTCATGGCCGCTGGGCTCGATACGCACCTTAAAGCTCATACAGGGATCACCGGCAGATCGTGGCAGGAAAGTCGGGATTGTCGCCGAAAACGTGTTGGGGCAAAAGCAGGTTCATCCAGGCATCGAACCTTGCCGCCCCATTACCAATACCCGCGGCACATCAAGCTGATGTTCCCCAACAAAAAAGGGCGCCGGGGCGCCCTTTGACTGCCAATCACGTCAGCGCGAACCAACGTGTCGGCGGGATCAGATCCAGGAAAGGCCGTGCACGGTTTCCATAATCTGCAATGCCTGGTCGGTATGCTGGGCCTGGTTGGCCTTGATCGCCGCCTGATAGCACTCATCGCGGCTGCCACACTCCACACCGTTAACATGATAGATGTCGCGGGTTTCGGTTTTCACATAACGATCACCGGTCCAGGCGTAGTAAATGTAGTTCGTTTGGATATCCGAGACGCGCCGCTGCATCTGTACGTCCGGATAGGAGGATTTCTTGCTGCTGATCAAACGAAAGCCACCTTCGATAGACAAACGGGTGATCGGTCCTGCCGCCGTCTTTTCGACAAACCACGAGGCGCAGGCGCTGCCTGTACACGTGACATGCTGCACGATAAATAGATCGCCCCGCTGGCTGCGACTGACCCAACGGCTGACAAAATTCTGCGCGTCCTGACAAGCATTCGGTGTTTCGCATTCAT
>JAYUFH010000265.1:0-4565 GCA_043738765.1 Pseudomonadota bacterium
CGACTGAACAGTCGTGCCAATCTGGGACAAGCTTCCGCCAACGGAACGGCGCAGACTCATCCACGCACGCCTGACGCCCGGCCGGGTTATTCTTCTCCACTGTAACTTCACGACACCGCCTAAGGATAAATTTCTCGTTATCGCGGCCGTGGAACCGGAACCGCTGTTCCTCATTATTAACTCCACCGTCAACGAGTATATTCGCAAGCGGGAAGACTTGAGCCGGTGTCAGGTTGAGATCGGACACGAGGAGCATACGTTCCCCGAAACACAAAGCAGATATCGTGTCCTCCCTCGAAAAGCCCTGATGAGGCCTATACCCAGTCGGCCCAGCCTAGTTCGCAAAGAATCGTCCCGACACACTGCACGGCCAGTTCTGCATCCTGCTCGCGCAAGGGCCTGACCGGGAGCTTTTCCTGTACGGCTGTCTTGCCCCGGCCGTGAAAAAGGCGAATGATGCTGGCAGCATTGGCCGCAACGATCTTGTTTTCCTCGTCCATCTTTCTGATCAGCGCATCCAGGTCCAGACCGGGCCTTGCGGTCCCCCGATCTTGCAGGTAGGTGCCCAGCACCGCCGTGGCCGCTTCGCGCGCCCGCTTCGCGACTGACTCCGGACCGGCCCGGTAGATGTCCTCGGTCAGCTTGTCGAGGGCGGCGCGAACCCTCTCCCGTCCCGCTTCGGGAATGGCGTTATGGCTAAGTCGCGGAAGCGCGCCGATGCCCTGGCGGGCCTTCAGCGTGACCAACTCTTCCCCTGTCGCAATCTTCTCGATGCCGACCACTGACCAGATACTAAAGCTCTCCTCCGAACCCAGAATCGCCAGCAGTTGCTGGTTGCCCAAGTTACGGAACTCGCTGGCCAGCAGGTGCGACTGGAAGGTAAGCAGCGACTTCGCAATGGTGCCGGTTGACTCGACTTTATCTGGTTTCTCCGGCATTGCCGGGTGCGGATAGACCTGCCAAGACATCGGCTGCGAGTGGCCGGCACGGTAGAACCTGCCGCGCCGAATCCGGCTCACCGGATCAAACGCATCTTCACGGAAGAGCGTGAGAGGCAAGGCATGGAGGTTATTGAAGCGAGGTGGTATCAGCTGAGTTTCCGTACTCAACTTGATAACCGTTGGGCTCAGGAACGGCGCCGGCCAAAGGGCATGGCCCCACATCGAAGAAACCCCCTCGTAGACTAGGTTCAGATGGTCGTCGATTCCGATCATTATGCCGATATTAGCTCCGGTTACTGCTTGCCGTGGAGTGCGCGATGAAGCATGGATTTGAACAACTGATCTTCGAAAGGTGCCTCGTTGGTCCTGCTGATAATCGACATGGTTACCCGTCTTGGAGAAATATTGGGAAATCCGGTATTTTGGGAATAATACTGGACGCCAGCCTGCGAATGTTATCAATTGCCAAATGCCAACGTAGTGCCTACCCTTCCCGCAGCAAGGCCTGCACCTGATCACGCAGAAATTGATTCTCGTCTTCCAGGATGGATACGCAAAAGGTGAGTTCACGCGCGGTACGCCCAAGCTTGTCGAGCTTGGCTTGCAGGGACTCCGTGACCTCAGAGTTGGTCACGGCGGCGGCGATGTCGGCCTTTAGCTGTTCGATGGTGGTGTGTTGTTCGTCGAACAGGCTCTTGGTCTCGACCACGTCTGAGCCACCCGCTGAAGCAGCGGATGGAGCGGGCGACATGGGTGCGACGGCATCGCGCGCGAGCAACCCTCGCAGGCGCTCATCCAGCCCGCTCCAGGCGGCGTCATCGTGCCCCGTCTGGCCGGCCCATTCCGCCTCCATTTGCAGTAACTCGACACGCAGTGCCAGGCGCCCGGCGATGCTGGCGCTGGCTCCAGCGCCTAAGGCTGCACCGCCCAGGCCTTCCAGACGTCCGCGTGTGCGCTGCAACTCCGTGGCCAGATAATGCGTAACGTCGTTCGGCGCACCGGTCGCTTGCGTGGGCAGCTGCGCCGGCGGCGCCCGCTTGGCGGCCAGGCGGGTCGAGAGCTTGCGCACCTTGAGCAAGGCAAACACCGCCAACAACACCGACACCAGCAACACCTGCAATACCAGTAGGAAAACCACGAGGCTGATCTTGACCATGAGGGTAGCTCTCTCCCTGCCTTAGGACGCCCGCTGGCACGTCTGGACGCCGGGCCGGCGGATGGCGTGAATTTTCTGTGGAACGGCACATCAGCGCACGGATGCCACTAACATCAACACGGCGATGTTCTCACGCCGGAATGAATCGAGTACAGTATAGCGCACCATGCACCTACCCGAACTCGTCGCCCACCGGGGTTATACCCTGCACTATCCGGAAAACACCCTGGCGGGTATAGAGGCGGCCATACAGGCCGGCGCGCATTACGTTGAAGTGGACATCCAACTCTCCGCCGACAAGGTACCCGTGCTGTTCCATGATCGCAACCTGCAACGACTCTGCGGTGTCAACGGCATGGTGCACGAGTTCTCCCTGCATCGCCTGCATAACCTGCGCGTCTCCGAATTCGACCGCTTCGGCTATCGCTATGCCCAGACACCCCTCGCCACTCTGGCGCAGTTAGCCGAGCTGCTGGGCCGCCATCCGCACCTGCGGGCGTTTGTCGAAATCAAGCGCGTGGCCATCGAACGCTTCGGGGTGGACCTGGTCCTGCACCAGGTCGTGCGCGAACTGCGCCATGTGTTCAAGCAGTGCACGCTGATCTCCTATTCCATCGAATTTCTGCGCACCGCGCGGCGCAACGGCTATCCCTCCATCGGCGTCATTCTGGAAAAATGGCGTCACCGCCATCTGGAGTCGGTGAAGGCCATGCACCCGGAATTTTTCTTCTGCGACGCGCTGGATCTGCCGCGCTGGGGCAACCTGCGCATCAACGGCGGCCAGCTCGCGGTGTATGAAATTACCGATGCACGCACCGCCATCCACCTGGCAAAGCGCGGCGTCGACCTGATCGAGACCTTCGCCGTGGGCGAGATGCTCGCGGAATTCGAATTGCTGCGCACCGCGTCGGCATGACCGCCGCGTACGACGTCGTCGTCATCGGCGGTGGTATCCACGGGGTTGGGGTCGCGCAAGCAGCAGCGGCCGCCGGCCACCGGACGCTGCTGCTGGAAAAGACCGGGCTGGCGAGTGCCACCTCCAGCCGTTCGAGTAAACTCATCCACGGTGGGCTGCGCTATCTGGAAAGCGCTCAATTCGGCCTGGTGCGCGAGTCCCTGCGTGAACGCGAATTGCTGCTGCGGCTGGCGCCGGATCTGGTACGGCGGCTGGCATTTCACATCCCCATCTACGCCATCACCTCGCGCCGTCCATGGAAGATACGCGCGGGCCTCTCGCTGTATGCGTTGCTCGGCAACCTCGCGCCGGACTGTCGTTTCGCCTCGCTCCCGCGGGCACACTGGCCGGAGTTGGACGGGTTGGTTACAAACGGCCTGCAAGCCGTGTTTCGTTACTTCGATGCGCAGACCGACGACGCCGCCCTGACGCGCGCGGTGATGCGCTCGGCGCAAGCCCTGGGGGCGGAGCTTGCCTGTCCCGCGCGCTTTGTCTCGGCGGAGCGCCATGCCGCGGGCTACGCCGTGAACTACTCCACCCCCGCTGCGGACATCACCTGTCACGCCCAGTGTGTCGTGAATGCCGCCGGTCCATGGACCAACCAGGTGCTGCGGCAGTTTATACCGGCTCAACCGGTGCAGGACATCCAGCTGGTCCAGGGCGCCCACATCCTGCTGGCGGGTCGGCTCACCCAGGGCGCTTACTATCTGGAGGCGCCGCAGGATGGCCGCGCCGTGTTTGTCATGCCCTGGTATGACCGCACCCTGGTCGGTACCACTGAATCTGTTTACACCGGCGACCTGACCCTGGTGCAGCCACTGCCAACGGAGATTTCCTATTTACAAAAAACCCTGGCGCATTATTTTCCGGCGTGTCCACTGGCGGTGGAGCACAGTTTCGCCGGATTGCGTGTCCTGCCCACCGGCGCCGGGTCGGCGTTTCACCGCCCCCGGGAAACGCGCCTGCAGGTGGATGACCCGCGCCGGCCAAGCATCATCAGTATCCATGGTGGCAAGCTCACCGGCTACCGCGCTACCGCGCAACGGGTGATGCGTGCGCTCCAAGAGACACTCCCGCAACGCCGGCCCCAGGCCGATACCGGGAAAATCCCTCTGCAAAATTGAGTGCGGCAGGCTCGCCAGTCGCCCCCTGATGAGCACCCTACAAGAATAAGGTCTATAGTTGATGCTATAGGTCCCGCACAAAAAACTATCCTTACCAGGACCTTGATCCCGTTCGAGGGAACCCGCGGACTTTAGGGTTTCCGGCAATCGTAGAATTGTCCCGGGCCACAACAGGATGCCTTGCCAGTACCGCAGGAAGCGAGTGTCGCCAGACACGCCATGCGCCCCCTCGAATCCAAATACCCGACCCATACGGCGATCACAGGATGCGTGAACGCCCGCATTTATTTTATCTCCAGGAGCCTGCACCCAACCCACATCAAGCGGCGGTTCGAACATGGCGCGTAAGGCGACAACGTTCAGGCACTCCAAACACATCATCGGCTATG
>JAYUFH010000266.1:0-12093 GCA_043738765.1 Pseudomonadota bacterium
CCGCGCGGATGGCCCCCAGGACCAGGAGCGATATCAGACCGTGTTTGCCCTCACCCCCGGGGCGGTCGCGGCACCCACCGCCGGTCTGCATTTCGACGCGGACATGCTCCAGCGCCTGGAGGCCATGGGGGTGGAAACCGCCTTTGTGACCTTGCATGTGGGTGCCGGCACTTTTCAACCACTGCGAGTGGACGATATCCGGGCGCACCGCATGCATGCCGAGGTGGTGGCGCTGGATGTGCCGACCGCGGCGCGAATCAACATGGCCCATGACCAGGGCCGGCGCGTGGTGGCGGTAGGCACCACCGTGGTGCGCGTGCTGGAGAGCGCGGCACGCCACGGCCGGGTGACGGCGTATCACGGGGAGACGGATATTTTTATTTACCCCGGCTATGATTTCCAGATCGTCGATGCCTTGGTGACCAACTTTCATCTGCCGGAATCCACGCTGCTCATGTTGGTGTGCGCCTTTGCCGGCCGCGACCCGGTGTTGCAGGCCTATCGCCATGCGGTGGGGCAGGGCTACCGTTTTTTCAGTTACGGTGACGCCATGTTTGTGACCCGGAGTTGACCGACACCGGAGCGGTGTCGGTCATTGCCGGTATCCCTTTGCAGTATACGCCGGCCGCCGCCGTGAACAGCTAGCCGCGCAGTCAGAAAAAAATAAAACGCGCGCCCACGCTGATCTGAAATAACACCAGCACGTCGCGCAATCGTTCGCGCGACAGACCCATGGCGGCGCGGATGCCGGCGCGCGTGGCGAACAGGGCGCCGGGCATGAGCAGCAACCAGGCCAAGGGATGTATCCAGCCGACGCCGAGGGCCGGGGTCTGCGGATCGTGCCAGCCGATGATCATATAATTGATCGAGCCAAACAGGGCGGTCAGAACGATAATCGCCGTGGAGGTGGCGATGGCGTTGTGGATGCCGATGCCGAACAACACCACCAGGGCCGGCACCAGCAACGCGCCGCCGCCCACGCCGAACAGGGCCGAGACCATGCCCATGACGATGCCGACCGCCAGCAGCCCGGCGTTGTAGCGCCATGAGGATACGTGGTCGTGCGGCCGCGCTGTGGCCTTGGGCAGAAACATGGACGCGGCGACCAGCCACAGAAATAGACCAAAGGCTAAACGTACTACACGGTCATCCGTGGCGATCATGACATGCGCCCCGAGGCTGGCACCGAGCAGCGTGCCGGCGCCGGCCCAGGCCATGAGACCAGGCTTGAGCTGTCCCTTTTTGTAATACGTGTAGGCCGCCACCGAGCCAGAGAAGATCATGACCGCGAGACTCGTGGCCACCGCCGTGGTAAAGGCCACCTTCGACGGTGCGTGCATGAGCAGAAACATCTGGTACATCAACGGCACCATGACCACGCCGCCACCCACCCCCAGCAGGCCGGTCAAAAAACCGGCGGCCAGTCCACCGATAAAGATCGCCAGCACTATCAGTATCGTCATTGTCAGTTATTCCTGTGTTTCATTAAAAAGTGCCATAGGCCGCAGCGATCGCATGTGTCATGCGAGCGGGTACTGAACTCAGCCACGCATGCCATCGAGACTGGGGAATTCGTCCGCCACCGGTGCCGCTGGTGTGTCGCAAATCGATCTACCGGTCACTCGCGCGCCGCTTTACGGAAGACGCCATTTCGTAGGGTGGGCATCGCCCACCAGAGGTTGCCTAGCGTTGCCCCGCGTGGTGGGCGATGCCCACCCTACACAATCGCCTTTTTAAGTCAGCGCCATTCGGGTCGGATTCCGACCATGCCTTAATATATCAAAAGAGACGCTTACAGGTGCCCCTGCCCTCCACACTGACCAGTTCTTCACTCTTTAACTGATGGGGTTTGGAGTAGCGGGTGGCTTGGTGGGAGGTTTGGCGTAGAGAGAGGGTCGCTGGACAACGGACCCTGGGAAGTTTATGTAGGGGTCTGCCCGGACATTCTGCTTATGCTAGAATCGTGTCCCATCCGAGGGGCGCCTGTAGTCCTCAGGAGCGCCCTTAAATTGCACGCGGGAAATTTATGAAACCGGTATTCGATGTCTCCGTCGTCGCGCCGCTGCGCGAACAGCTCGACCAGCACCCTGTCTATAGCGCCATACAGTCTCTCGAGGACGCGCGCGTCTTCATGGCGCACCACGTCTATCCAGTATGGGATTTCATGTCGCTGGTGAAGTATCTGCAACACGTGCTGGCGCCGGCGCGCGTACCCTGGGCTCCCCAGGGCGATGCCGCGGTGCGCCGGTTTATCAACGAGATTGTGCTCGGGGAGGAGTCGGACGAAGGGCGACCCGATCAGGATGGCCACCCCACCTACACCAGTCACTTCGAGCTGTATTGCCTGGCGATGGAGGAGTTGGGTGGTGACGCCGGTCCGGTACGGCGTTTTGTCGAGCAGGTTAAGACCCAAGGGATCACCGATGCCCTGCGTGCCGCCGATATCCCGGCCCCGGCCCGGGCGTTCATGCAAACCACCTTCGAGCTGATCGCCTCGGACCAGCCCCACGTGGTGGCCGCGGCCTTTTCCCTCGGGCGCGAACACATCATCCCGGGCATGTTCCGCGCGCTGCTGCGCGATATGCAGGTATCCGGCGATAGGGCGCCAGCGCTGCATTACTATCTGGAGCGCCATATCCATCTGGACGAGGAACATCACGGCCCCCTGGCGCTGCGCACGCTGGACGAACTCTGCGCCGGCGATGCAACGCGCCTGCAGGAAGCAGCCGATGCCGCCGAGCGTGCGCTCAAGGCGCGGTTAGCACTTTGGGACGGCGTGCTCGCGGCCGTTCAGAGCAACCGCGGGGAAGGGACGGCGAGGCGCATGCGTGCCTGAATGGATTCAAGCAGGCCAATGACACCCTGGGTGATGAGCCGATGACGACTTGCTGACGCGGGTCGTTGACAAATTGAAGGAGTACACACGGTAGTGTGACGGCGTTGCACGTTTCGGCGGCAATGCGTTAGCAGTGCTGTTTGAAATGCTGGAAAAGACAGAGCACGCCATCATCACCGCGACCAAACCGCTGCCAGCCCTAAGCCGCACACTACGCGTTCAGGCAGGGAGTCCTGATTTTCGCCCGCACCGGTATGGCCTCAACCCGCACATGGTGACGACAGCGGGGGTCTTGCTCCTGGGTGCGGACGACGCCCTGTATGCCGCCAAGCAGACTGGGAAGAATTAGTTTGGGAAGAATTAGTTTCGGTTCATGCAGAGGACTTCAGGGTAACTGTTTGGTGCGTTGCCCAACTTCGCGTGCATGCTATTGTGTTGTGGCATCTTGTGTCTTGGGAGCCACCGGTCGCTGGTTGGCGCGAATTTTGCCATGTATCGGGGATGTACCTTAGACGATAGGATTTTGGGTGATGTGCACAGGAGGGCACGATGAATGTAGTCAAGCACATATTAGCGGTGATATTGCTCTCGACGACCGTCCCGGGACACGCGGCACAAACCCTCGTGCTCAATACTGCGTTTTACGCGCCGATAACTTCCCCCGACCAGACCGGTGTGCTGGATCTGCTTTATAAAGAATTGTCCCACCGCCTGGGCATCGAGATTGTCATCCAACCCCTCCCGGCTGAGCGGGCGCTGATCAATGCCAACCTGGGCATCGACGACGGTGATGTTTGCCGCATTGCCGGATTGGACAAGCAATACCCCAACCTGATCCGTGTCCCGGAGGCGGTGATGCACTTCCAGATGAGTGTCTTTACGCGCAAGGCCCGCTTTACCGTGAGCGGTCCCGACAGTCTCAAGCCCTACGATGTCGGCATCGTTACCGGCTGGAAGATACTTGAGTGGAATAGCGTCGGTGCCCGATCAGTCAGTGGAGTGGAAAGCGGCGAACAGTTGTTTACGATGCTCGACAAAGGACGCATCGACCTCGCCGTGATCGAGCGCATGCAAGGTGCCATGCTGATCAAGCAATTGGGTTTGCGCAACATCAAATTACTGCAACCTCCCTTCCTCGAGGGCGACTGGTATCTGTACCTGAACCAGAAGCACGCAGCCTTGGTGCCGGTCATTGCCGCAGAACTCAGAAAAATGAAACTGGATGGCACACACAAGCGGATTTTTGACTCAGTGCTCGGCCGCTATGCGCCGTAACGGGGTGTGAGTGTCAAACTTCCTGTCGCGCCTTCAGGACATCGCCAAGCCCGGCATCGGCCGGCGCTTGGCGATGTATATTCTGATGTTCAGCTCGGTGGTGACGCTGGTTTCCACCGTTCTGCAGCTGACCCTGGATTATCGGCGCGACGTCGGCGGCATCCGGAAGCAACTGGAACAAATCCGTGTCAGCTATCTGCAAAGCCTTGCCAGCAGCCTCTGGGTTAGCAGCAAAAAGGATGTGCGCCTGCAGTTAGAGGGGATACTGCGCCTTCCCGACATGCAGTACCTCGAGGTCGTTTCCGATCAGCATGACCTGGAGGTGGCCGTTGGCGAGAAAAAAAACCGCCAGATCATCAGTTATGAATTTGACCTGTATTACACGCATCGTGGCAACCCTGTCCACCTGGGAAAATTGCACGCTGTCGCCAGTCTCGATGGTGTTTACCAGCGGTTGGAGGACAAGGTCCTGGTTATCCTGGTCAGTCAGGCGGTGAAGACCTTCCTAGTGTCATTTTTTATATTGTTCCTGTTTCAGGTGTTGATCGGACGACACCTGAAGCGCATCGCCAGCTATTCTGAGCACGTACATCTTGACCAGATGGTGCAGCCGCTGGCACTGGATCGCCACGATCAGGCTCCAGGCACCACGGACGAACTCGACCTGGTCGTCAACGCCATCAACGACATGCGCCTCAACCTGAAGCAATACTACAAGGATTTACAGGCCAGTGAGGAAACACTGCGCCTTGCCATCGAGACAACTCAAGATGGCATATGGGATTGGGACCTCCGCTCCAACACGATTCAATACAGCCCCGGTTGGGCTCGCCTGCTCGGCTACACGCACGATGAGGTGACAGCGGATTACGCCTTCTGGGACTCAAAAATTCATCCGGACGACCGGGACGAAACGCTGGCCGCAGTGCATGATCATCTGCAGGGGCGGAGTTCATCGTTTGCGGTCGAGCATAGATTGCGCACCAAGTACGGCGACTGGAAGTGGGTTCTGGGCCGCGGGCGTGTGGTCGAGTGGGCCGCCGACGGCACACCGGTCAGGGTGGTGGGTGATACGAGTGATATCTCTTATCGCCGGCAGAGCGAAGAACAGTTGCGTCTGGCCGCCACCGTTTTCGATAATATCCGCGAAGCCATCATGGTGACCGATGCCAGCCGCCGTATTGTCAGGGTCAACAAGGCCTTTGCCGATACTACCGGTTTTTCCGCTGCGGACGCCGTCGGACAAGATCACCGGATATTGTATTCCCAACACCAGGATGACGACGCTTATGCCCGTATATGGGGCGCTGTCAACGACACCGGACATTGGAAAGGGGAGATAGCGAATCTACGCAAGAACGGTGACAGCTACCCTGCCTGGCTCGGGATCACTGCGGTATACGACACGTACGGAAATATCACCCACTACGTCGGGATACTATCCGACATCAGTGAGATCAAGATCAACGAAGCGCGTATCGAGCACCTGGCCCACCACGACCCGTTGACCGGTTTGCCCAACCGCATCCTGCTTAACGACCGGCTGGAGCGGGCCCTGGCTGCTGCGCGACGACAGCGCTCCATGGTCGCTTTGCTATTCCTGGATCTGGATCATTTCAAGGTGACCAATGATTCCCTTGGGCATGTGATCGGTGACAAGTTGCTGCAATCGGTGTCCGCGCGCCTGCAGGAGTGTGTGCGCGGCACAGACACGGTCAGTCGTCAGGGCGGGGATGAGTTCCTGATCGTTATCGGCGAACTGCAGGATGTAGACACTGCTGGTCGGGTGGCGAGAAAAATCCTGGAACGCCTGTCTGAACCGTTCAATGTGGAAGGGCACAACATCAATACCTCATTCAGCATCGGCGTCAGCATGTATCCGGGCGACGGCCAGGATTTCGCGTCGTTGTTGCGCAAGGCAGACACGGCCCTGTACCACGCCAAACAGGGCGGGCGCAATAACTATCACTTCTTCACCGAATCGATGAATGCCTCCGTGTTCGACCGCATGCAACTGGAAAACCGCTTGCGCCAGGCCCTGACCAACAACGAGTTGTCGCTGGTCTTCCAGCCCCTGGTCGATTTGCGCACCGGCCAGACGGTTGGGGCAGAGGCCTTGTTGCGCTGGCATAATTCAGAACTGGGCAATGTTTCACCTGCGCGTTTCATTCCGATCGCTGAGGAGGCCGGCTTGATCACGACGATCGGGAAATGGGTGTTGCACGAGGCGTGTCGGCAATTGCGCCTGTGGCAGCAAGCCGGCCTGCCCAGCATCGTGATGGCAGTGAATATCTCGGCCGTCCAATTCAAGCGCGACAACCTGGTGGAGACGGTCGCCGAAGTGCTGCGCGAAAGTGGGGTGCCGCCGGATTGCCTCGAGCTGGAGCTGACGGAATCCGCCCTGATGCAGGAATCCGAGCGGGTGTTGGATGTTCTGCAAAGGCTAAAGGCGCTGGGCGTGAGCCTTTCCATCGACGACTTCGGTACCGGTTACTCGAGCCTTAGCTATTTGAAACGATTCAGCGTCGACAAACTGAAAATCGACCAGTCATTTGTGCGCGACCTGGCCGCCGACTCTGACGACGCGGCGATTGTACTGGCAGTGATACAACTGGGACATAGCCTCAAGCTGCGGACCATTGCCGAAGGCGTGGAGACGCAAGACCAGCTGAACTTCCTGCGTGAGAACGGTTGTCATGAGGCGCAGGGATACTTCCTCAGCCGCCCGATCCCGGCAGAGGAGTTTGCCTTGCTCTTGGCGCAAGGTACATTGCTTGCTCCCGCCAAAACCGGTTAGCAGGCTGTTGAAAAACAGCCTGCGTGCGGCCCACGGACGGGCTTTTTCAACAACCTGTTAGTGCTTCAAGTTTAGTGCCTAGGGTTTTCCGTTTTTTGCGCAGGCCTGACGCTGCGCGTACAGACATTTAGATCAAATGCCGCGAACACAGGACAAACCCGTTTCCTACCTTTAGTCTGGCCGACGAGTGGTGAGGTGTGGTTGGTTATACCTTACGACTGATTTGCGTATGAAATGTCAGTTATATGACATGTTGAAATTCGCAAGCCAAGTATATTCCTGCCATAAGCACTTTTGAATTAGGTTGATGATGGCCAATCCGGGATTTTCTGGGGCGATCATCACTCACACTCTAGTTGTTACCACTACTCATCTTAAGGAGGCGGGTATGAAAAAAAGTCAAGGAATGGATCGGCGGGATTTTCTATTGTACACCGGCGCGTTAGGCGTCACGAGCACCATCGGTGCGCTGTGGACAGATACAGCTAACGCCGCGACAGTCACGTTGCCGTTCGATAACGGCGTGCGACCCTTGGTGCAGTATCCAGAGAAACGGTCGCTGATACGATTAACCACGCGCCCGCCACAATTAGAGACGCCGTTCTCGGTGTTTGATGGGAATATATTCACGCCGAACGATGCGTTCTATGTGCGATATCACAATTCATTCATTTTTGGCGGGCCGCCCATAGGACCACAAACCATCGATTCAAATACCTTCCGCATCAATGTCGGAGGCAACGTCAAGACGCCATTATCGATTTCCGTCGCCGATCTGAAAACGAAGTACACGCAGATAGAAATTGCCGCAGTCAACCAATGCTCCGGCAACAGCCGCGGTTTCTTTAGCCCGCGTGTGCGTGGCGGGCAGTGGGCCAACGGCGCCATGGGCAACGCCAGGTGGCGTGGCGTGTCGCTTAGAGAGGTGCTGACAAAAGCCGGCGTCGGGGCTGGGGCGGTGCAGGTCGCATTCAATGCGCTCGACCAGACCGAAGGTGAGGCGCCGGATTTTGAAAAGGCATTAGACCTCTCGCTCGCGATGAATGGCGAAGTAATGCTCGCCTACATGATGAATGGAGAGGAGCTACCGGCGCTAAATGGCTTTCCTGTGCGCCTGGTTGTTCCAGGCTACTACTCGACCTATTGGGTGAAGCACGTCAATCAAATCACTGTGGTGAATTCGATATACGATACGTTTTACATGACAAAGGCCTATCGTATCCCGGACAATGCCTGCGCCTGTGTGCCTCCAGGAACGACACCCACCAGCACGGTCCCGATCGGCAGGATGAACGTGCGCTCATTTATTACAAATGTCACTGATGGCCAGGTGATAAGTTACAACTCGATGGGATCCATGGGGTCTATGGGCTCGATGGGTACGACCGTGCGTGGCATCGCCTTCGACGGTGGTGCGGGCATCAAGAGTGTCGCGTTTTCACCCGACGGGGGCTTTAGCTGGCAAGACGCGCAACTGGGAATGGACTACGGTAAATACTCTTTCCGCCGATGGTCGATCCAATTCTCGCCGAAGAGCCCCGGCACCTATGTCCTCAAAGTGCGTGCGACGAACAACGCGGGTGCGACACAGCCGCTCGATCCCAACTGGAATCCATCCGGCTATATGCGCAATGTGGTTGAAAGCGTTACGCTAACGGTAGCGTAAACACTATGTCGTCAAACATTTATGGAGGGTTCGAAATGTTCACTCGCCTATTTTTGAAGTGCAGTGTTGGCGTCATGCTTCTCGCTTCCGCAGTCGCGGCCAATGCGGCTGGGAGCGGCTACAACATGACTTATTACAACGGCATAAAAACGATCACACTGCCGCCGGAAACCGCGGCATTTAACGTTGCCTTGTACTCTGACGTCGCGACCAGGGTGTGCGCAGATTGCCATTCGGCTGATTATCCCACCACCCAACCCTATCAATCGCGTGCCGGCTGGCAGGCAGTCCTCGATAAAATGAAGTTTAGTTTTGGCATGCCGTCGCCCGGGACTACCGATGAAGGATATATTATCGACTACTTAACGGCGAATTACGGGATATAAACCGCGCTACAGGTTCAGTCTGGTAAGTAAGCTTTAACGGCCGCTGATTAGCGGCCGTTTTGTTTTTTAACCGCGTTTTCGTTGAGTGCTGCCTGCAAGGGTGCCGCATCCACCCAGCCCGGTGCAGCGGTGGAGGGTGCTGGGGGCAGCACCATGGCTTGACCTGAATGCACTTATCTGATCCGACCGCCAAATAGTGCGTACTGCTTTTCTCCCTCGACCTTCGGGGAGGCATAACCCGCACGGAGAAGGGACCCCGTTGATATTTGCTGTGCACTGTTTGCTGTTCTCCTGAGTAACTGACGGTGATGCTGGGTGGGTATCGTTTGCCGGAGGTGCCGAGTGGCTGCCGGAAAGGTGTAGTGGCTAATGGTTTGCCGGTACAATCCGGGCCTATGACCTCGAACGATTTTATTCAGCCTTCCGAAAGTTGCCATCCATGAAATTCGACCTGCTTGCCACCGACGGGCGCGCCCGCCGCGGTCGCATGATCTTCGCGCGCGGTGCCGTGGAGACGCCAGCCTTCATGCCTGTCGGTACTTACGGCACGGTCAAGGCCATGACGCCGGAGGAATTGCGCGCCACCGGCGCCGAGATCATCCTCGGTAACACCTTTCACTTGATGCTGCGCCCGGGCATGGACATTATGCGTGCCCACGACGGATTGCACGGGTTTATGCACTGGGACGGCCCGATCCTGACGGATTCCGGGGGGTTTCAGGTGTTCAGCCTGGGCAAACTGCGCAAGATCAGCGAAAAGGGTGTGCAGTTCCAATCGCCGGTGGACGGTGCGCGGATATTTCTCGGGCCGGAAGAGGCCATGGGGGTGCAGCACGACCTGGGCGCGGATATCCTTATGATATTCGACGAATGCACACCGTATCCTGCCACGGAACTGCAGGCGCGCGAGTCCATGGAGCTGTCCCTGCGCTGGGCCGAGCGCAGCAAGGTCGCGCACACCGGACATCCCGGCGCGCTCTTTGGTATCGTTCAGGGTGGTATGTATGAACACCTGCGGGAGATCTCTCTCACGGGGTTGACCCAGATCGGCTTTAACGGTTACGCCATTGGCGGCCTTTCCGTGGGCGAGCCGAAGCCCGATATGTTGCGGGTCCTGGGACACCTGGCGGCGCAATTGCCGGCGAATAGCCCGCGTTACCTCATGGGGGTGGGCACCCCGGAGGACCTGGTGGAGGCGGTGCGCCGGGGGATGGACATGTTCGATTGCGTCATGCCCACGCGCAATGCGCGCAACGGCTGGCTGTTTACCCACGACGGGGCGGTCAAGATCCGCAACAGCCGCTATGCCCGGGATACCGCGCCGGTGGACGCGCGTTGCGACTGTTATACCTGTAAAAACTACAGTCGCGCCTATCTGCGGCACCTGCATACCTGTAACGAAATCCTGGGTGCGCGCCTGAATACCCTCCATAACCTGCATTATTATCAAAGCCTGATGCGCGGGCTGCGCCAGGCCATCGCGGAAAAAGGGCTGGATGATTTCGTCAATAAGTTTTATTGTATGCGCGGTCAGGAGAGCCCGGTACTGGAATAGCCCCCGACGGCGGCCGGACCCGACGTGAATTATCCAAATAATGAAGGAACTAGAGATGAACCTGTTAATTTCCGATGCCTGGGCCGAAGGCCCGGCGGCCGCCGCGGGTGCCGCCCCCGGTGGCTCGATGGTGCAGTTTGTTTTTTTGGGCGGGATCTTCCTGCTTTTTTACTTTCTCATCATCCGTCCGCAATCAAAGCGCACCAAAGATCACAAGATCATGATCGATGCCCTGGCCAAGGGCGATGAGGTGGTCACCAACGGCGGCATCATCGGTCGGGTCAGCCAGGTGGGCGATACCTTTATAAATGTCGAGATCGCCGACGGCGTGGAGGTCAAACTACAACGCCATGCGGTTGCCTCCGTTTTACCCAAAGGAACCATCAAATCCGCGTAGCGCTTGGCCATATAATATAGAATCTCACGCACAAGCCTCCCGGCCTGAGTGGCCTATCCCGGCTCACCGACAGTAAAGATCGATAATGAATAAATATCCTCTGTGGCGCTACCTCCTGATCCTGGCGATCATCCTGCCGGGGCTGATCTATGCATTGCCCAACCTTTACGGTGACGATCCGGCAATACAGGTCTCCGCCACCCGCGCCAACAAGGTGAACGTGGAAACCCTGGCCCGGGTGGAGCAGGCGCTCAAGCAGGCGAATCTCGCGTATACCTCGGGCGAACTGGACGAGAAGGGTATCAAGATCCGCTTCGCCGATACCGATACTCAGATCAAGGCGCGCGACCAGGTCCAGACGGCACTGGGTGAGAACTATACCGTTGCGCTGAATTTACTCCCGGCCACGCCGCGCTGGCTGAGGGCACTCAACGCGTCTCCCATGTATCTGGGCCTGGATCTGCGCGGCGGTGTGTATTTTCTGATGCAGGTAGATATGGTCAGCGCCATCAAAAAGAGCGAAGAGCGCTATGTCGACGACGTGCGCACACTGCTGCGTGAGCAGAAGGTGCGTTACCTGACGGTAAGCCGGGCCGACGCCGGTGGGCTCGATATTCGTTTCCGCGATGCCGACGAGCGTGACAAGGCGCACGCCATCATCGGTAAGGAGTTGCGCGACCTGACCCTGACGGATGAGGAACGCAGTGGTGAATACCTCGTCAGCGCGCGTTTAAGCGAAGTCGCGTTGAAGGAAAAACGCAAGTTAGCCCTCGATCAGAACATCCTGGCGCTGCATAACCGTGTCAACGAGCTCGGTGTGTTCGAACCCGTTATCCAGCAGCAGGGCGATGACCGCATCGTGGTGCAGTTGCCTGGCGTGCAGGACACGGCCGAAGCCAAGCGCATCCTCGGGCGCACAGCCACCCTCGAGATCATGATGGTGGATGACGAGCATACCGATCCAGGCACCATGCTACCGACAACGACCACGCCGCCGGCCGGCTCGCGGCTGTATAAGCTGCGCAACGGCAATCCCATCCTGCTGAAAAAACAGTTGATCTATTCCGGTGACAACATTGTCGACGCCGCGGCGAATTTCGACAGCCAGTCGAACGGGCCGGTGGTCAGCATCACGCTGGATGCACGTGGCGCCGCCGTTAACCAGCGTGTCAGCGGCGAGA
>JAYUFH010000267.1:0-4564 GCA_043738765.1 Pseudomonadota bacterium
GAACACGAAGTGCCGATCATCATGTTGACCCATCGGGTGATCGAGAAGAACATGAACGAGGCGATTGCACGTATCGAGGCGTTGAGCTCCATCAACGCCAAGGTCATGCGCATCCGCCTGGAACACCTGAACCGCGACTGGAAATAGACCATGCCATTTCGTAATCGTTATGCCGGAATCATCGAACAATACCGCGATCGTCTGCCGGTGCACGACGACACGCGCATCATCAGCCTGGGCGAGGGCAATACACCGCTCATCCGCCTCAACAATATCCCGCGCGATCTCAAAGACAAGGTCGATATTTACGTGAAGTACGAAGGGCTCAATCCTACTGGCTCCTTTAAAGACCGCGGCATGACCATGGCGGTCACCAAGGCGGTGGAAGCGGGCAGCCGTGCCATTATCTGTGCGTCGACCGGCAATACCTCCGCCGCCGCGGCGGCCTATGCGGCGCGCGCCGGCATCACCTGCTTTGTGCTGATCCCCGATGGCAAGATCGCCCTCGGCAAGCTGGCGCAGGCCATGATCCACGGAGCGGTGGTGATCCAGATCAAGGGCAACTTCGATGCCGGCATGCAGTTGGTGAAGGACGTGGCCGGCGCCGCACCGGTGACCATCGTCAACTCCATCAACCCGTTTCGTCTGCAGGGGCAGAAGACCGCGGCCTTCGAAATCATCGAGGAGTTGGGTGCAGCACCGGACTACCATTGCCTGCCCGTGGGCAACGCCGGCAATATCACCGCGCATTGGATGGGTTACAGCGAGTACGCCGAGCACGGCATCGTGAACAACCGCCCGCGCATGGTGGGCTATCAGGCCGCCGGGTCGGCGCCGTTTATCCAGGGTAAGATGGTGGATAATCCCGAGACCATCGCCACCGCCATTCGCATTGGCCATCCGCAATCCTGGGACAAGGCCTGGCTGGTGCAAAAAGAATCCAAGGGTTGGTTTGATGCGTGCACCGACGAGGAGATCCTGGCAGCGCAAAAACTTTTGGCGCACAAAGAAGGAATATTCTGCGAACCGGCATCGGCCATCTCACTCGCCGGTGCCTTGCGCGACGTGAAAAGCGGCAAGATACCTGTCGGCAGCCGCATCGTCTGTACCCTGACCGGTCATGGACTGAAAGATCCGGATACGGCCATCAAACAAAGCACCACGCCGCTTATCAAGATCGATGCGGAGTTAGACGCCGTTAAACGCGCCATCCTGGACAATATGACGGGTTGATGCCGTGGCCGGGTATACCCGGACGGACATCGCTAATACCCGCTTAAACAAAACTGTCATTTCCACAGTTCCACCGCCACACCTTTTTCCCGCAGGGCCGCGGCGCGTTCTTCCACATAGCGCTGAAACTCCGGCTGGCGCAAATAGGCGCCGGAGGCCACATAGTCCAGCACCGACTGCACGTGGAAGGTCTTGAGCATGCCTTCGATGCGGATAATCTCTTTGCCATCCGGGCCGAACAGCACTGCCCCGGGGGCGTAGACCAACCCCAGGTCTCGCGCCCAGGCGGAGGCTGTGCGGGTTTTTCCATCCGGCGCGATCACCGATGTAGCGCTCCACATATCCAGCAGTACTACGTCGAGTTTATTCAGCAGCGCGCGGCTGGTGTCCTGTGTGAGTATGTTTTGGTGCAATACATCGCATTCACCGCAGACTTTTTGTTCGAACAATACCAACAACGGTTTGCCAGCTGGGGTACGTGTCAGCCTGTAGGGTGGCTGCAACATGTAGGCCGCACTGTGCAGCGTGCCAGAGGCGGGCGCGGGCGAGAGGCTGGCGTAGTACTCGCGGAAGCGGGTGGTCTTTTCCTTGTGGCCAGCGACAAACTGCAACGCCGCCGTAAATTGATGCGGAGGCAGATAGCCATTGAGACGCAGGACGACGTTCCCCTGTTCGTCGAAAAATAGCAAGGTAGGCGTGAACTGCACCTTGAGCTGCTTGGCGAATTCTTTTTCCGTCAGGTGCTGGCCGGAGAAGTCCGTCACCTCCGCGTCGCCCCACAGGTTGATCGCCAGTACATCGAAGTGCTTGCGCGTGTAGTCGACGATGGGTTTCTGGGAAAAATTATTTTGCATGAGCTCGCGGCAATAGGGGCAGCCCTCCTGGCCGATGTACAATAACAGGCGCTTGTCAGTTGCTGCGGCCTGAGCCACGTCTTGTTTCAGATCCAGGAAGGATGTCTTGAACCAGACGGGGATATCGAAGGGGGTGGCACGCTGCACCGCCTCGATGGATTCAGTGGCCATCGCCGCGCCTGGCAGGCACAGCACCAGTCCTAGTAGCGTTAGAGAGTAATGTCGAATCGGTGAGCGGTGCGTCGTGCGCATGACCTTACTCCGAAGGTTGGTGAATTCACTCTACAGTGGAATAATATATTAGCGTATAGTTCCAGCGATTATCCGATGCAGGCGGTATTTTTCCCAATAGCCTGTACCCTGGTCAAGGCCGTGAATGTGTCGTCAGAGCGCTGTTTCAGTCTATTAATACCTGGTTTGCTGGGTCCGGTGCGCCTATCCTCCGGCGATGCGCAGGCGTCCATGGCGGATGATGCCCACCCTGCGTTGGGTGTGGCACCGGCATTGGAAACCCTGCTGGCCCGCGCCGATCGGGCTGTGTTCTCCGGTGACGTCACGCAGGAGATGTCTATTTTCCACTTGTTCGATATGTCACCACCCGCCGGCGCCGATCTGCCCGTGGCGGCGATCACACGGCTGGCGGATGGCGGTGAGGCGGACGATGCCTGGTGGTTACGCGCCGATCCAGTCAGTCTGCTGCCCCAGGGCGACGGGTTGTTATTGCAACCCGCCGGCGACCTGGGTCTGACGCTGATACAGGCCCGTGCCCTGGTAGACGAAATACTACAGGTGTTTGGCGACGACGGCTGGCATCTGGAGGCGCCGGTGGCACACCGCTGGTATCTGCGCCCCACCAAGTCGTCCGTCATGCAAACCACGCCCCTGGCGCAGGTAACAGGTCGCGACATTCATCCATACCTCCCGGCGGGTAAAGATGCCAAGGCCTGGCATGTGGCCATGAACGAGATACAAATTTTATTGCACACCGCTGAGGTGAATGTGGAGCGGGAATCCCGCGGGCAAGTGCCCATCAACAGTCTCTGGTTCTGGGGCGGTGGACAACGGCCCACGGTTCCCCCGGTGACATGGAATCATCTTTGGAGCGACGAGGTACTGAGTCGAGGCCTGGCGATAGTAGCGGGTCTCACCCACAGCACCCTGCCCAAGAACGCCGGCGACTGGTTGGCGCAGGCGACAGCTGGACGTCACCTGCTGGTGATGGACTCGGATATCTTGCTGGCGAGGACCGGAGAGTCGGATGCATGGCCGGAATTGGAACAGACATGGATTGCCCCCCTCGTGGCAGCGGTCAACTCCGGCGACCTGGGCAGCGTCACCCTGCATGACGCCGGTGGACGGAGTTTTTACCTTACGCGCAAGGGCTTGGGTCGCTGGTGGCGTCGGCGTCGTGCCCTCGGGCACTACCAATGACCACTGACATGCATGCCGAGCCGACACTGATCGTGCGTCGCCCGGCCGTACCCGCGGCGATGGATTTTCCCGCGGAGTTGCACCCGGTGCTGGCGCGCCTGTACGCCGCACGCCACTTGGTCTCGGCACAGCAGCTGCAGAACACCCTGGATCACCTCGAGCCTCCCGCGCGCCTGAAGGGTATGGAGGTGGCTATCCCGCTGCTGGTAAGCATGCTTGAGCAAGGCAAACACATACTGATCGTCGCCGACTTCGATGCCGATGGCGCCACCAGTTGTGCGCTGGCCGTGCGTGCCCTGCGCCTGCTGGGAGCGGCCAAGGTGAGTTATGTTGTGCCAAACCGCTTTGAATATGGTTATGGATTAACACCGGAGATCGTTGCGGTGGCGGCCGAGCAGCAGCCGGATCTCATCGTCACCGTGGACAACGGCATCTCCAGTGTGGACGGGGTGCGCGCGGCACGCGCCCTGGGCATCCGGGTCCTGGTGACGGATCATCACCTGCCGGGCAACGTGTTGCCGGAGGCCGATGCCATCGTCAATCCTAATCAGCCGGACGACACCTTTCCGAGCAAGCATCTGGCGGGCGTGGGCGTGATCTTTTACGTGATGCTGGCGCTGCGGGCGCGTCTGCGCGACCTGGGTTGGTTCGAGGACCCGCACCGGTCCGAACCCAATCTGGCCCAGCTGCTGGACCTGGTGGCCCTGGGCACGGTGGCGGACGTGGTCCCCCTGGACCACAGCAACCGCATCCTGGTGGCCCAGGGACTGGGTCGCATCAACCAGGGCCAATGCTGCGCCGGCCTGCGCGCGCTGTTGCAGGTGGCGGGGCGGGCACCGGGCCGGCTGGTGGCCACGGACCTCGGCTTCATGTTGGCGCCGCGCCTGAATGCGGCGGGACGTTTGGAGGATATGTCGTTGGGTATCGCCTGCCTGCTGACGGACGATGCGGCCGCGGCCCTGGAGATGGCCCAGCGTCTGGATGGACTCAATCGCGAGCGTCGCCGCATCGAGTCGGCGATGCAGACACAGGCCCTGGCAGCCCTC
>JAYUFH010000268.1:0-1699 GCA_043738765.1 Pseudomonadota bacterium
CGTAGACGATGCGCAGTTCCTGGAATTTGCTCCATTCGGTCCAGCTGATGTCGCCCATGAGTTCGAGTTGTGGACTGACCATGCGCACCATGCTCAGCGACAAACTGGCGGGGAGGTCGATAGCGGCGGTGACGGGGGTATTGATGAAGGCCGACGAACCGGCACCGGTGAGAAAGGTATTAAATGCCACGGAGCGCGTAAACGTGGCGTCGCCAGTAAGATTCTGTTTGATCGACGAGCGATACGCGATACCGATACGCATGGCGTCCATCGGTTTGTACAACAGGCCCAGGTTAAAACCATAACTCCAGTCATTGCCCTTGATCTTGGCATAGCTATCCACCGAGTGATTGCCAGGCGTCAAGCCGAGACCGCCACAACTAACCCCGCCACCCAAACCAAGGCAAATCGATCCCGAGTCCACCGCCGAGGTGAGCTCGGCACTGAAGTACTGGGCGCTCACCCCCGCACCCAGGGACAGTTGGTCATTGACCTTGAACGCCAGCGACGGATTGAGGTTGATGGTTTCCACCGCGGACTTGATGGCATGGTAGCGCCCGATCCAGCCATCGTCGTATTCCGTGGACAACCCGAAGGGCACGTTGACGGCAAAACCGAACTTGAGCTGGCTGTCGAGATCACGCGTGTAGTAGAAGTTGGGCACGAAGCCATTCACGCCGGCATCGTCGATGGTACCGGTGTAGGGGATATTACCGAGGGTCACCACGCGGGCGCTGGCATTGGACATTTTTGCGCTCGGCATAATGTAATGCCCCGCCGCTGACGCCTGGGTGCCCTTGATTTCCGTCAGCGCCGCCGGGTTGTAAAACTGCGCACTGGCATCGTCCGTGGCCGCCGCGCCGGCGGCGAAGGCATTGCCGAGGCCGCTGGCGCTTTGTTCAATCAGCGCAAAGCCTGATGCCATCGCGCTACCCGCGTGGCTGCTAATGGCCAAGACCAGCAGCAGGGTCTTGCAACAGTATGGGCTGCCTTTCATTGGTGCACTCTCCGTAGGTACGAGTATTAATGATTCGGGTGATGAATCGTCACCCTAGCATATTATTTCCGATTGCAAAGGAGGTAGTGTTTTTTACGGAATGACTTTCGGCGGGCGGACAACGCACTGGCCACCCTATCGCCCACGTTAGAATGCGAGGCCAGCTGAATGGTGGAGATCAGATATAAAATAAAATCGCGAAGTAATGACTGACGCTGCCCGCGAGCACAAACACATGCCAGACACCGTGCGCCCAGGGGTAGCGATGGTCCATGGCATAAAAAACGATGCCCGAGGTATAAAATATTCCGCCGGCCAGCAGCCAGTGCACGCCCTGCGCCGGCAGCGCCGCCAGCAACGGGTCCAGGGCCAGCACCACCAGCCATCCCATGGCCAGATAGATAATCAGTGGGATAATGCGCCGGCCATTGCGCTGCAACACATCCAACAACATGCCGATGACCGCCATGCCCCAGATGGCGCCGAACAACCACCACCCCACCACACCGCGCAAGGTGAGTAACGTGAAGGGCGTATAAGTGCCTGCGATCAATAAATAGATAGCCTGGTGATCCAGCACGCGAAACACCGCCTTGGCGCGGCCCCGCAACCCGTGATACAGGGTGGACATGAGATAAAGCAGAAACAGGCTCAGGCCATACACGCTGAAGGCCACGACCTTGCGCGTATCGCCATCTTGCG
>JAYUFH010000269.1:0-12065 GCA_043738765.1 Pseudomonadota bacterium
ATAAGTGGACTCGTGTGGTCAAATAATCAAGTACCGACCGCAACAAGACAGGATCATGGGCATCCAGCCTATGTAACTCCCTGTCGGCGCGTAGCCAAGTCAACTGCCGCTTGGCCAGCTGCCGTGTGGCGATAATACCCTTTTCGACCATTTCTTGATAGTTGAGTGCCCCACTGAGATAAGCAATCACCTGCCGGTAACCCACCGTGCGCAGGGCGGGCAAATCCGGACTGAGGTCCGCCCGCTGTATTAGCCTTTCCACCTCCGCCACCAAGCCGGTAGTGAGCATGGCCTGATAGCGCTGAGCGATCTGCGCGTGCAGGATACGTCGCTCAGCGGGATACATCGCCAGCTTGATAAAACGATAGGTCGGCACAGCGGGGCCGGCCTGGCTTACCGGCCGCCCCGTGAGTTCAACCACTTCCAAGGCACGCTGGATACGCTGGGCATCGGTGGGTTTGATGCGCGCGGCACTGGCGTGATCCTGTTGCGCCAGGCGCGCATGCAGGGCTGGCCACCCCTGCGCTTCCGCCTCCTGGGTCAGGCGTGCGCGGATGGCCGGGCTGGCGGAGGGTAAGGCCGATAAACCCTGCTCCAGGGCGCGGAAATAAAACATGGTGCCCCCCACCAGCAAGGGTAGGCGCCCAGCGGCGTGGATAGCCTCAATCTCCCGCCGGGCATCCGCACAGAATTCCGCCACCGAATACGGCTGTGCCGGATCGCGGATGTCGATCAGCCGATGGGGGACGCGCACCAGCTCCGACCGGCTGGGTTTGGCGGTGCCGATGTCCATACCGCGATATACCTGGGCAGCGTCCACGCTGATAATGTCCACGGGCAACTGCGCATGCAGCGCCATGGCCAGAGCCGTCTTACCGGAGGCGGTGGGCCCCATCAGACAAAGCACCGGTGGAAGATTCATGCGCGGAGTCCCATGGATGGATAGCCCAGTTCCCCATGGGCAAGTAGGGACTTATGGGGAACAGTTGGCCCCAACTGACAGAAAACGGACGGGGGGTTCATGATCATGGGTGGATTATGCCACCGACACCCCTTGACTCAACCGTTGTCACGACAGGTGCGGGTGGTTATACCGTGGTCTATGCTTAGCCTTACCGGTAAGCCTGTTTTCAGGCGGTATCCTACAAACATCGCACTATTGAGGAGTTATCGTGCAGACGCTGATTGACCAATTTGTCGCCGGCATGCTGGATGACATCAAAACAAATCGCTTGAAATTGCCTATCCTTCCGGAGGTGGCCATCCGGGTCCGCGACGCGGTGAATGATGAAGGTTCGTCGGCGGGGAGAGTCGCTAAAATTGTCGGCAGCGATGCCGCGCTCGCGTCGCGCCTGTTGCAGGTGGCCAACAGCCCGCTGTTCCGCGGTGCCGCCAAAATCGAGAGCGTGCAGAACGCCATCGCCCGGCTGGGTGTGCCGCAGGTGCGCAGCCTGGTGACCAGCCTCATCATGAAACAGTTGTATCAAACTAAATCCAGCGTACTTAAAAAACGCATGCAACAACTCTGGGAACACAGCACCGAGGTGGCCGCCATCAGCCATGTGCTGGCGCGCAGGTTTACCAAGCTCAAGGCCGACGAGGCCATGCTCGCTGGGCTCATCCATGATATTGGTATCCTGCCGATTCTGGTAAAGGCCGAGGAGGTTCCAGAGCTGGCCAACAACGACAGCGCCCTGGATGAGGTCATCAACAAGCTGCACGCGCCCATCGGCAGAATGATCCTGGAGGCCTGGAAGTTCCCCGCGGAATTGGTGGAGGTCGCGGCACAACACGAAGACCTGCAACGCAACAGCGAAAAGGTGGATTACGTCGACGTGGTGATCGTGGCAAATCTGCACAGCTACATCGGCAGCCATCACCGACACGCGGGCGGCAACTGGTCCAACATTCCGGCCTTCGCTAAACTTAACCTCACCCCGGATCAGAGCATCAAGGCCCTGGAAGAGGCCAAAGACGCCATGGCCGAGATGAAGGCCTTGCTCGCCGCTTGAGCGGTGCTGCCCTTTTAAACGCCGCCGGTCTCCGGCCGCATGTGCGGAAACAAAATCACGTCGCGGATACTCGGCGCGTCTGCAAACAACATCACCAGGCGATCGATACCTATGCCCTCGCCCGCCGTGGGCGGCATGCCGTGTTCAAGGGCGCGAATGTAATCAGCGTCGAAATGCATGGCCTCCTCATCCCCCGCGTCCTTGTCCTGCACCTGTTGGCGAAAACGTTCCGCCTGATCCTCGGCATCATTCAACTCGGAAAAACCATTGGCGATCTCGCGCCCGCCGACGAAAAATTCAAAACGATCGGTGACAAAGGGGTCCTGATCGTTGCGCCGCGCCAGGGGGGATACTTCGGTAGGATAGGCGGTAATGAAAGTGGGGTCCTTGAGGCATGACTCCACGGTCTTCTCGAAAATCTCGATCTGCACCTTGCCGAGGCCATAATTGTTCTTGAGCGGAATGCGCAGACCCTCCGCCACGCGCCGCGCCGCATCCAGGCTGTCCACATCCGCCGGTTTCAGCTCCGGATTGAAATGCAGTATCGATTCCTTCACCGTCATACGGGTAAATGGTTTGCCGAAATCGTAAGTCTCTCCCTGGTAAACAATCAGCGTGGTGGCGAGAACCTCCTGCGCCAACCCGCGCAACATTTCCTCGGTGAGGTTCATGAGATCGCGGTAGTCGGCATAGGCCTCGTAGAATTCGAGCATGGTGAATTCCGGGTTGTGTCGCGTGGACAGCCCTTCGTTGCGGAAATTGCGATTGATCTCGAACACCTTCTCGAAACCACCGACCACCAGGCGCTTGAGATACAGTTCCGGGGCGATGCGCAGAAACAATTGCATGTCGAGGGCGTGATGATGGGTGACAAATGGCCGCGCCGTGGCGCCTCCGGGAATCGCCTGCATCATCGGCGTTTCCACTTCCATAAAATTCCGCTCGAGCAGGAAGCGTCGGATGTAACTCACCATTGCCGAGCGCACGCGAAAGGTCTTGCGCGCCGCCTCGTTCATGATCAAGTCCAGGTAACGCTGCCGGTACTTGGTTTCCTGATCCGTCAGGCCATGGAACTTCTCGGGTAACGGACGCAGCGCCTTGGTCAACAGACGGATGCCCTCTACCTTAACTGACAACTCACCGGTCTTGGTCTTGAACAGCACGCCCTCGGCCCCGAGGATGTCCCCCAGGTCCCATTTCTTGAACTCGCTGTAGAGATCTTCACCAATGGCGTCACGCTGCACATACAGCTGCATCTTGCCCGACATGTCCTGAATGTGCGCAAAGCTCGCCTTGCCCATGATGCGGCAGGTCATCATGCGGCCGGCAAGCTGCACGCGCACCGGTTGCACCTCAAGTTCGGCGTTATCTTTGGCGTCATACTCGGCGTGCAGTTCGCCCGCCATGACGTTACGGCGGAAATCGTTGGGGAAGGCAATGCCGCGCCCGCGCAACGCGGACAGCTTTTCGCGCCGTTCGGCCACCAGTTTTTCTTCGTCGCGGGCCTGCGCGGGCGCGTCGTTAGGGGGCTTGTCTTGGTTATCACTGGTCATGGGAATTCCACTCGAATATAAAACGTCAGAGCCCGCTCTTCAGGCTTTCCACGACAAACTTGTCCAGGTCGCCATCCAGCACCGCCTGGGTGTTGCCGGTTTCCACGCCGGTGCGCAGGTCTTTGATGCGCGATTGGTCGAGCACATACGAACGAATCTGGCTGCCCCAACCGATATCCGCCTTGGAGTCCTCCAGGACCTGCTGGGTCGCGCGCTTTTTGCGCAGCTCCGCTTCGTACAAACGCGACTTGAGCATGGCCATGGCGGCGGAGCGGTTCTTGTGCTGCGACCGATCGCTTTGGCACTGCACGACAATACCCGTGGGCGCGTGGGTGATGCGTATGGCGGACTCGGTGCGATTGACGTGCTGGCCGCCGGCGCCGCTGGCGCGGTAGGTGTCCACGCGCAGGTCCGCCGGATTGATCTCGATATCGATATCCTCGTCCACCTCCGGGTAGACGAACACCGAGGCAAACGAGGTATGCCGGCGGTTACCGGAGTCGAAGGGCGATTTACGCACCAGACGATGCACACCGGTCTCCGTGCGTAGCCAGCCGTAGGCATACGCCCCTTCGATTTTGATGGTGGCGCCTTTGATGCCGGCGACTTCGCCGTCGGACTGCTCAATTAATTCAGTTTTGAAACCGCGTCGTTCCGCCCAGCGCAGATACATGCGCAACAACATGGATGCCCAGTCCTGCGCCTCGGTGCCGCCGGAACCGGACTGGATGTCGACGAAGGCGTTGGCCCCGTCCATCTCGCCGGCAAACATGCGTTGAAATTCCAGTTCCGCCAGCTGCCGCTCCAACCCTTCGAGGTCGTGCGCCACGGTGGCGATGATGACGACGTCGCTGTCTTCCTTAGCGAGTTGTAGAAACTCTCCGGCGTCGGCCAGGCCTGTATCGAGACGACTCAGTATACCGACGACCTGCTCGAGGCGCGCACGCTCACGCCCCAGTTCCTGTGCCCGTTGCGGGTTGTCCCAGATATTGGGCTGCTCCAGTTCGCGCACCACTTCCACCAGGCGCTCCTGCTTGGCGGCATAGTCAAAGATACCCCCTGAGCAGTGCGGCGCGCTCCTGCATATCGCTAAGCCGGTTTAACAATGGATTGAGATCGTCAAGGGTGCTGGGCATAGATTATAGGTGGCGTCGTTGGTAGCGATTAAAATTAATTCGAAAGAGGGTCGCGACAAGATCTTGTGCGGGGGCTTACGCCACTTTCACGCCCAGCACTTCGCCCACCACCCGCTTCACGGTCTTCATGACCTCCGGGGCCTCGATCTCCATCACGTGTTCGAGGACCCATTTGTTATCGGTGGCGGCCATGGCGGCCGATACCTTTTCCGCCATGTAGCGTAGAAACAGATAACCCGGGCCCGTGGGCGTGAATTCAAACTCGGCGTAGTCCGCCGCGCGCGCATTCAATGTCTGGATGAAGCGCGTGACGTGATCGCCCTCTCCGAGAAAATCCGCGAGATTGGACTGGGCCGTGGCGGCCAGGTGCTTGCCAAGGGCGTTAATAAAGGTATGTCGGTCATCCTCACTCATCTGGCCATAGATGAGGCGATCCGTCACCTGCAGGGAGAAGGCCACCATTTCGGTCAACACCGCCACGAACTGCGGGTCGCCGCCGAGGCTGAACTCCGCCTTTTCCATGCGTTTGCAGGTCTCCTGCGCCGTGCGCCAGATATAAACGCCGACCACGCTGGCGCGGTCCGCCAGGGTCTTGGGGCCTTTGGTGTTCCATTTGGTCTTGATGCGTAATGCCATAATCCGTCCCAACCGGTGCGCCAACGCCCCTGGCTTGCCATGTGCTTCCCGGCAGCGCTCGAGTGCAGGCAAACGCGCATGATAGTACATACTGGCGACGCTGACACCTGCTATCCAACGTCAACATTGGTCCCGACGCTAAGAATGCTCATGCAAGACACGCCCGTTGTCGCGCACATTAGCCACGGGTCTGCGCGTCTGGTAAATTCCACGCTCACTTTAAAGTCGTGGAGTACGCGATGTCGGAATTGAATATGGAACGGGCCACGGGCATGGCGGCCTTCGAGGCCAAGGAATTCATCAATGCCTGGGTATTGCTGAAACCCTTCGCCGAGCAAGGCGATCCCGAGGCGCAGCATCGCCTGGCGATCATGCTGCAGAACGGTCTGGGGATGGTGAAAAACGAGGTGCTTGCCCAAAAGTGGATGCGCGCCGCCGCGGACCAGGGCTTTGCCCTCGCGCAGCACGGTCTTGGGTTTATGTACCTCTACGGTGAATGCGTGGAGAAGAACGGGGCCAAGGCGGCGGAATGGTTCAGAAAGGCGGCAGATCAGGGCATGGTGGGTTCACAAATGACCCTGGGCATGATGTACGAACAAGGCATGGGCATACCGAAAGACGAGGCCGAGGCCAAAAAGTGGTATGCCCTGGCGGAGAAAAGTGGCTGACCGGCGGCTCGCTGGGTAAGTGCCGGGCTGCGTGCCCCATGGACATCGCAGCCCGTTACTGACCGGGATACACGTTAAGAACTATTTCTTCACCCAGGAGGTAAAGTTGTCCGCCTTTTTGGCGGCACCGTCTTGGTAGCCCGCTTCATAAGCGTCGTTCAAACGCTGTTCCTCGCGCTTGGGATTGTGCAGAAAACCACAGGCCCAACCATTGATGTACTCGGCGTCGACCTTGCTCTTTTCCATCTTGTTGATGGCTTCGTAATACGTGTTGCTCATGAAAATAGCCCCCTCAGTTAACGACTGACAAACTCTGACCCAAAAAGAGGCGCATATATTACCCAAAGCCGCCGGCTTTTCAACCTATACCAAGGGAGATACTCCAAAATACCCCCACGAGTCAGAAGCTTGTCTGTCCGGACGAGCGTGATATCTTTAAACAGTAGGTCGCGCATTATCCCGCGGGACTGCAATGGGATCGCCATGCTGAATTTCGGACAACTGGTCAATACGGTACAGCAGAACTGCCATATCTCGGACGCACTTTACGCCGGGGAATACACCGTCTGTATCTTCCTGCTTAAAATGCGTGAATTCTATCGCTGGGAAAATGACATCCCCTACAGCGGCGTGTTGCCGAAAAACGCTATCGGCGAATGGCTGCACGAACGTGAGCGTCTCTGGAGCGACATGGAGTCGCTTTCCTTTCTGCCATTGCCCCTCGGTCAGGGCGGTGTCGACCCCTTCGATTCGGACGGCATCAACCGCGAACTCGTGCCCCAGGGCTATGTTTATAGCGGCGGCTATGGCCGTTTCAGCAAACCGCATTTCTTCATCGGCGACCTGATCAAAATGGAAAACCGCGGTGCCTATACCGTGTACATCACCGCCTGTGAATACGCCCGTGACCTGGTGGCGCCACCGGCGATGATGCAAGACAAGGTGATCTATCTGCGCCAGGAATCGGTGCGTCGCTTCCTGTGGGAGAAGATCGAGGAGTGGCGCTGGAACCGCACCAACCGCATCATGGAGCGCGCCCTGTCCGGCTATCGCCTGGACGACGGTCTCGACGCCGCCCTGGATGCCATGGTGCTCAACGAAAGCGAATCCATGATCCTGCACGAAGTGGGCGAAGGCCTGGCCGGCGAGCGCTTGGGTCCCGCCTGGGACGACATGCTGATGTCACTGGCGCGTTCCAAAACGGAAATCATGGCGCGCGCGGTGCGCGATCTCCTGGCCGACAGCCTCTCCACCCTGCCCGGCCTGATCGAGGCGGAAAATACGGCGGCCATGCATTTCTACTTCGCCAACTTCACCGGCATGCGCAAATATCTGTTCCCGGAGGCGCTCAACGCATACCACTCCTGGGTGGATAGCGGTCGTTGGCAACCGCTGCAGGCACTGGTGGCGGAGGCAACACCGCGCTGGACGGCCGCCGCGGAGGGCATGTTGCATTTGTACCAGCGGCATGGCACCTCCGCCGGGGCCACCATTGAGGCCCTGCTGGAACCGACTCCGAAGGGCTAGTGCGCAAACCAGCCGCGCTTTATCATAGAGCCGCCACCTGTACCACCAATAGGCACGGTCTTGTAGGGTGGGCATCGCCCAGCAACCCAGGCCAACTTGTGCCGCGTGGGTGGGCAATGCCCGCCCTACAAAGGCATGTTCCCGAAGGTACTTTCTACGCAATGACCTGATTGGACACTGCCTTCGATCTACACACCGGATGCTACGGTATATTTCCTGAACCACAAGGGCAAGACATGAAACTGACCATAATCGTCGACGACAAAACCAGCTGGATAGACGTACCTGAAGACATGCTTGTCGAAGGCGAGGAGTTTTTCCAAAAAATGGACCGTGACATGGATAGCGGTTGGCGCATGGGGCCGGAGTTCATCGAAAGACCCGATCAAGTCGATCGTTGCCGTATCGCCGCCGACAAGCTGCTGGCCGCCATGAGCACCGAGAATCGGACCCTGGGCCTGCTCATGGCCGGGTATATCCTGAAACGGTTGCGGGGTGTCAGCAGCGTCGACATCGACACCGGCGGCGAGATGCTTAACACCGAGTTTAAATATCACCAGGACGCGCCAGCGAACACCCCGCTCGCCGATGCCCAACCCACGGCCGTCACCGGGGATGGCCGCCAAAAACTCACCGCCCAGGAGCAGGTCGCGAAGGATGTCAGCCAGGTTTATAAAGTGGGCAAGGGATTCCGCTTTGCCGCCTATGACCATGCCAGCGGTCAGTGGATAGAGTCACCCCTCATTCCCGACGAACAGGCCGCGCAGAAGGCACGCATGCACGTCTATCAACAACGCCTCAACGAACTGGCAGGCACACAGCACTGACCGCGGGTTTGACGCCCCGGGTGACGCCGGACATAATCCAAGGGCAGCACACGCCAATTCTATGAACACCCCGGAACCGCCCGTGCCCACCCAGCCGCAAGAAAATATCGCCAAGCCCTCCAGCCTGCGGGAAGTCAAGCCGCTCAGTTTTATTTTCGAGATCGACAACGCACTCAGCCCAGAAATCTGTGGCGAAATGATTCGTCGATTCGAAAGCAAGGCGGACCAGCAGTATCCCGGCCGCATCGGCCAAGGCGAGGCCATCGAACAATCCATCAAGCGTTCCACGGATCTGCGTGTCAGCGGCCGGGCCGACTGGAAGGATATCGACACCGCATTGGTGCAATCCCTGATGCGCGCCTTCAACGAGGCCGCCCAGACCTATCCGTTTTTCGCTGCCAACTCGTTCAAGGACATGGGCTACAACCTGCAACGCACGGACGCCGGTGAGTTTTACCACTGGCACGTGGACGGCGGCCCCGGACCCTTCAGTCAACGCCAGCTCGTGGCCATCTGGTACCTGAACGATGTGCCTGGCCCGGGTGGCGAGACCGAATTCGCCCACCAGGAAATCAAGATAGTGCCACGTGCCGGCAAGCTCGTTCTGTTTCCCCCTTTCTGGACACATCTGCATCGCGGCGTCACGTTGCAGCAAGGCGTTAAATACATCGCCACTACCTGGATCTGCTTCGCCTAGGACTGGCACACGGGTTCACTCCCCCAGGAACTTGACGCATGCTCGACATCGCCCTCCTCACCCTCGTGTGCATGCTGACCTACTCCTTCGAGATCGTCTTCGGTCTCGCCGGTACTATTCTCATGCTCACGCTGATGAGCCTGTGGTTCGATACCAAAACCCTGGTGATCTATTCTGTGTTGCCGCAGATCCTAGTGGGTGGCATCGGACTGGCGCGCTCGCCGCGCACCGTCGATCTGCGATTTTTCCTGGGCATGCTGGCCTTCGCGGGCCTGGGGGGCATCGCCGGTTTGTATCTCTTCTATCAATTTCCATCCAGCGTGTTTCAGCGGCTGCTGGCATCGGCCATCACCTTGTCCGGTTTATATCTGGTGATGGCATCCAGCACATTGCGCTTGTCACCGTTCACCGCGCGCGCACTGGATTTCACCGCCGGCGTCTCCCAGGCCCTGTTCGGTATCAGCGGCCCCATCGCCATGACTCGCCTGCTGGCGACCTTCGATGACAAGACCATCGTGCGCAACTACGCCCTCGCCTTCTTTTTAGCGCTCAACCTGCTGCGCGCCGCCGGCTACCTCGTCAATGGCACCTTCACGCCGCAGATCGGTGACATGATGCGGGTGTCGGCACCGTTTCTCGTGGTGGCGCTGTGGTTCAGCAACCACCTGCATTTCAAGCTTAACGAACGGGTGTTTCGCAGGGTGGTGGCATGGATCATCCTCATCGGCGGGTTCACGCTGTTTTTCCGTTAGACGTGGCGGCGGACATAGTTTCCGAGGGCAAGATTGTTTATCATGCTTCATCTTCGATCCAGGCTGACGGGACGTTATCGATGCTGCTGCAGATTCCAGGTGTCCTCACCCCCGCCCAGTTGGCCACGGTGCGCAAACTGTTGGCAGGCGCCCATTTCATCGACGGCAAGCTCTCGGCGGGTGCGGCGGCGAAGCGCGTGAAGAACAACCAGGAGCTAGACAAAAACGCGGTACAGCTCGAACACCTCAACAATATCGTCATGGGCAGCCTGGTACAGCATCCGGTTTACCGCAGCGGCGCACTGCCACTGCGCATTGCGTCACCGTACTATGGGCGCTACACCACTGGCCGATCCTACGGCAACCACGTGGACGATCCCATCATGGGCACTGAGGGTGCCCTGTATCGCTCCGACGTATCGATAACCGTCTTCCTCAACCCGCCGGAAGACTACGCTGGCGGTGAGCTCGTCATTCATACCGCCTTTGGCAGTCATGCGGTGAAACTGGCCGCGGGTGACGCGGTGATGTACCCAGCGTCCAGCTTGCATCATGTGCGCGAAGTCACCCAAGGCGAGCGCCTGGTGGCCGTGACCTGGCTGCAAAGCCTGATACGCGACCCCGCACAGCGGGAATTGCTCTACCAGCTCAATCAGGCGCGCGAGACCCTGCTGGAGAAGTCGCCAGGAACGCAGGAGGCGGCGCAGGTAAATACCGCCTATGTCAACCTGATCCGCATGTGGGGCGATATCTAAAAAAAATTACAACCAGAATAACTTGGCGTTCTTGGCATCTTGGCGGTTGAACTCGTTCTGTTAGCGACCGAAAGTAATTTTAAGCTGGATGAATACCAGGCTCACCATCTTGGGTTGAACCTTGGGGACATAGGTAATGTTGATGGCGACCCGCCGTGTGCCCACGGACAGCACCGGCAGCATGCCGAAAAACGGGTGATTATGCCTGTAATCCTCGCGCGTCATGAAAAATGCCACCACACCCGTGTCGACATGCAGCGTGTCGTAGGAAGACAGGGGGACAAAACGCCGGACGATACCACCGCCTGCGTAATAAGAAGGATGCTTAAACGAATCCTTGAATCCACTGACCGTGGCAAAGGGGACCCAGTTTTTGTTCTGACCGATGGCATCGAAATCATATTGAACGCCCGCACCCCAATTGCGCTCATTATAATTGCGGCCCTGCGGTGGGTTTATATGAATGGCCTTGCCATTGACCAAAAGACTAAAATCGCCTGCCTGGGCACCGACACTGACCAACGCACACATCGCCAATGCCCCAATAAATGAGGGGCACATTGCGGAGACCACCTTACCTGCCGTTGCTACCTTACCTCTCCATGACCATTTCATTGCCCACACCCCATCAACGGTTGATACAAAATTCACCGAATTGAGTCACCAATAATGGGGATAGAGGCACTACTGACAGGCAGGTAAGCGTGAAACACTCGGCTACGGAGCGAGGCCGGTACCACGTGTTTCAGCTTCAAAGCCGGGTGCTGGTTCCGGCAATCCCGCTGTCATAGGGTCACAACCCGTTAGACCGGTGACTTTGCGCCCTCTGCCTTTCGGCGGAGGTTGCCTTTATTCAGAATGGGCCGGTCACATTGCCTGCGACGCGGCTGTACTGAATGTTATGCACGATTCATACCCAACACGACTTGCCGATTACTCTTTAGTTACGGACGCTCACGCGGGTTTATAACCTGTTGTTCTATATTGATTACCAGTGGTATCTTTAGCAGCCTGGACGGGGCCGCTCTGTGGGGTAACGGGGGACAGGCACCCAGTCTGCCATCAAACGGCATTTTGCATCCTGTGATCAACCCCTACACGCCTGGAGGTACCCATGCAGAAGATCAAAAAAACAGAGCCCGAGTGGCGCGCCCAACTCAGCCCGGAGCAATACCGCATCACCCGCGAGCACGGGACCGAGCGCGCCTTTACCGGCGACTACCACGACGCCAAGGAAAAAGGTATTTACCATTGCGTATGTTGCGGCGCGGAATTATTCAGTTCGGAAACGAAATTCAACTCCGGTACCGGGTGGCCCAGCTTCCATACGCCCTTGCAGGCGGAAAACGTCGAGGCCCACGACGACACCAGCATCGGTATGCGACGCACAGAAGTAGTCTGCGGCCGCTGTGACGCACACCTTGGGCATGTATTCGACGATGGCCCAGCGCCCACGGGTCTGCGCTACTGCATCAATTCGGCGGCGCTGCAGCTTGAGAAAA
>JAYUFH010000270.1:0-1697 GCA_043738765.1 Pseudomonadota bacterium
CATCAACCCGTTGTTTCATGCCGTAACACCGCTCAGCAGGGAAGGAAGTGTCGATGCCTCGCTAAGGGCTATGCATACGACCAACGCAAGCTCATCCGAGTGTGTCGCACTGCACCGGCAGCGGAGGGTGGTGGCGCTGCGTAATGCTCGATCCAAACCTCGGCTTTCAGGCTTATGCTATGCCGGAAGAAGCTGGCGGATGCAGCCTGCCCCGCATCCGTGCTAGAATCGCCGCTTTTACGGAACCGATACAGGGGTATTTCCGAAAGACGCGCCCGGCCACGCCAGCAGGTTAAAAAATAATTTTAATACAACGAGTTATTCAGCAGGTCACGATCCTCCACTAGCGGTCCACCGACACCCCCCCACCGACACCCTTATGGAACCATTCGCCAAAGAAACCATTCCCGTTAATCTTGAGCAGGAGATGCGCCAGTCTTATCTCGATTACGCCATGAGCGTGATCGTCGGGCGCGCCCTGCCGGATGTGCGCGATGGCCTGAAGCCGGTGCACCGGCGCGTGCTGTTCGCCATGCACGTCCTCGGTAACGATTGGAACAAGGCCTACAAGAAATCGGCGCGCGTGGTGGGTGATGTTATCGGTAAGTACCATCCGCATGGCGACACGGCGGTGTACGACACCATCGTGCGCATGGCGCAGGATTTCTCCATGCGCCACCCGCTGATCGACGGCCAGGGTAACTTTGGCTCGGTGGACGGTGACTCGCCGGCCGCCATGCGTTACACCGAAATCCGCATGAGTCGCATCGCCCACGAAATGCTCGCCGATCTCGACAAGGAGACGGTGGACTTCACCCCCAACTACGACGGTTCCGAGCATGAGCCCACGGTCATGCCCGCCAAGGTGCCGAACCTGCTGGTGAACGGCTCCTCGGGTATCGCCGTGGGCATGGCGACCAACATCCCGCCGCACAATCTGCGCGAGATCGTGGACGCGTGCGTGGCGTATATCGACGACAACGACATCACCATCCAGCAGTTGATGAAGCATGTGCCGGGACCGGATTTCCCCACCGCCGCCATCATCAACGGCAGCAGCGGCATCCGCGAGGCCTATCTCACCGGCCGTGGCAAGGTGTATGTGCGCGCGCGCGTGGAGATCGAGGAGGACGCGAAACGCGCCGGTCGCCAGTCCATCATCGTGACGGAGCTGCCGTACCAGGTGAACAAGGCACGCCTGCTGGAGAAGATCGCCGACCTGGTGAAGGACGGCAAGATCGAGGGCATCAGCAACCTGCGCGATGAGTCGGACAAGTCCGGCATGCGCATGGTGATCGAGCTGAAGCGCGGCGAAATGACCGACGTGTTGCTGAACAACCTCTATCAGCACACCGCCATGCAGAGTGTGTTCGGTATCAACATGGTGGCGCTGGAGGGCGGTCAGCCGAAGCTGATGAACCTCAAGCAGATCATCGAGGCCTTCGTGCGTCACCGGCGCGAAGTGGTGACGCGCCGCACCCTGTTCGACCTGCGCAAGTCACGCGAGCGCGCGCACATCCTGGAAGGTCTGGCGGTGGCGCTGGAGAATATCGACCCGATCATCGCCCTGATCAAGGCGGCGCCGGATTCGGAAACCGCGCGCACCGGCTTGATGGCACGCGTGTGGCCGGCGAAGGTGGTGGGCGACATGCTGGCGCGCAGCGACAGCAGCGTTTCACGTCCGGATAAGCTGGAGG
>JAYUFH010000271.1:0-12062 GCA_043738765.1 Pseudomonadota bacterium
CGGGCGTTGCGCCAGCAGCACACGGCCGTCGGCGCGCTGCACCACCGCCACTGCCACATCAATCATCGGTTGGTTTTGCGCTGCGTCGATCACTGGTTCGCCGGAATGAGGAGTAATGAGACATGTTGCTTAAATAGCGCCGTGGCAACTAGCGTTGCAGAGTGTGCATTGACCGCCCAGCGCGGCGATGACAGGTCTGTCACTGGTGGGCGATGCCCGCCCACCAGATTCACAAACCAGGCACGATCAAAGTCGCGCGGTTTAGAAAGAGGACCAGGTTGAGAATACCGTACACCCGCATGCGGGTAGACTGCGGACCTTTGTGGACGGCAACATTGTTCGGCATATTCAACCCCTGAGACGCATTAATTTTAGATAGGTAACCGTGCACGCCGGCTCGGGTGCGGGCCCGGCAGATACGCTAGCGGGTGGTCTCTCTTTATTGTTGTAATGACCCGGACGCGTTTATTTTAGGCACAAATATTCGCACAAATAAATGACAGCGTCGCCCTACACCCACCGCCACTTTCCAGGCAGGTTAATGGATGCCGGCCGGGACACTCTGCCTGCCAGAAACCGGTCCGAGGCATTGCTTATGCACCCTGCCGGAGAGTGCCCCAGCCGTGCACCCCACGTCTGCTCCGGATTCACCGGGAGGTCAGCCGCCTTTTACGCTCACTCTTGCACCCGGCGACGCTAACCCGATTGCGCGAACCGCCCGGGGTGACACCGATTGAAGGACTTAATCGGCAGACAATCGGACCTGGGTGGTTTGTTCTGCACTCCACTCTTTCCCCCTGACGATAGGCCGATTAGAATCGGTGGGCCGGACGCGGAGACACCCGACAAGAATACGCGTCCAAGTCCCGATGGCGTGACTTTAAAGTACTCCTGATTAAGGTATGCAGTGCTGTCCAATGCCTGTTTCCCCGGGGAAAACTACAAAGCGGGCTACACCTGACGCAAAAAACGCCTTCCATGTGAACGAGCATGATTAAAACAAGACGCGCCAAACCAAGACCCGAATCGTCCCGCTACACGCCGCCCCAGGAAATCAAGACTGTCCTCCTGGCGGTATTACCGAGGAAGCAATGGGCCTGATTTTTTTGTGTTTCACGGCCCTGCTGCTGCTGGTGAATCTGGCCGGTGTGGCACTGTTATTACGGCCGTGGCTGCCGTACTACCCCGTCGCCAAGGTGGCGGGGGCCTTGGGTTTCTGCCTGCTGCTGTTCTTTGTCGAACACTTTATCGGCCTGGGCAGGCTCACCTGGTTATGGCCCCTCAGCAGCGCGCTCTCCTTGGCCGTCATTTATCGCTGGCGCGCCGAACTCAAGGCCGGCCTGTGGCGGCAGGAAGCGGTGTTCATGCTGATGTTCGCCGGCGCCCTGTTCTGGAAGTTCTCGTTTCCCAACATCGATGCCCATGCCGAACAGCTGACGGACCTGGCCTTTATCACCAGCTATCTGTCCGGTGTCACCCTGCCGCCGCCGGATTTCTGGCTGCCGGATCAGCGCCTCGACTTTTACTATTCCTTCCAGCAGTACGGCGCCGCGTTGCTCGGTCGCATCCTGGGACTGACGGCCGGTTACGCCATGAATATGGCGATGATGGTCCTGTTGTCGATGCAGGCAAGTCTGGCCTGGTTCGTGACGGGACGGATCGAAGCGCCGCGCTGGCCGCGCGTCCTGCTGGTGTACGCCATCATGTTGGGCGGGACGGGTATCGCGCCGTTTACTCACTTTATTCTGGATCAATCCAAACCGGGAAGTGATCCGGCATTTATCGCCACCACCAACATCTGGGCCAACGTGCGGTTTGCCGGGATGTTCGATGCGGAACTGAGCAAGAATAAACTCACACACACACTCTTTCCCCAACCCTCGGCGGCGTCCCTACCCAGCCCCGATTTCCAGGCGCGCGATCTGCCCCTCGAAACCATCGGCTATTCCACCTTCCAGGGGGAATACCATGCCTCGCAAGGTGGATTCCTAATACTGTTTCTGGCGCTCGCCTGCCTCTCACTCCTCGAGGGGCCGAGATTGGAAACCGCCTGCGAAGGCGCACCCGAAGACCACGCAGCAGCGCGCGCCCTGCAGGCGCTGCTCGCCGCCAGCGTGCCGCTGACGTTCATCACCAACACCTGGGTGTTCCCGCTGCAGGCCGCCATGCTGCTGAGTTGGGTGATCTACCGTTACGCACGGCGCGCGCCGCCGGACTGGCCGGCCTTGCTGCTGGGTGGTTTTGGCGCCCTGGCATTAACCTATCCATTCATCAGTTATTTCGCCCAGCAGGCCCTGGTCGCGCCCATCCGTTGGGTGACGTCGGTGGACCACACCCCGTTGAATCGATTCATCGCCATTCATTGGCCGGCACTACTGCTGCTCGGACTCGGCGCCCTGCACATGCGCCGCCAGCGTTACGCCCTGCTACTGGTTACGTTGTTAGCGGCTTTGTTGCTGGGCAGTGAATTGTTCTATGTGGATGATACCCTGGGGGACAAATACAATCGCTTCAACTCGGCACTCAAGTGGTGGTCGTGGATCTATCTGGCGATCCTGCTCGGCATCGGTCCGATCCTGCTCGGCGCCGGACGCGTGTGGCGCTGGATGACGGTGGCGGTGTTGCTGCTGGTGTCCAGCGCCAGTATCGATATGGCGGCCTACTGGTATTACGGTGACAAGAGTGCCATGGGCAAAATCAGCGGTCACTACTGGCTGACACAGGATCAAGTGGACAAACAGCTGCTCAGCTGGCTAACGGCGGCGCCCAATGGTGTGGTGCTGGAGGGGCTGGGTGCCGAGAGCGCTTATACGCCGACCTCCGCCATGGCCTTGTTCGCCGGCAAGCCCGCGGCCATGGGCTGGCCCGATCACGAAGGCCAATGGCGCGGCAATCCGACCTTTATTTACAGCAACGCCGAGCAGGCCCGTGCCTTCTATCACGGCACACTCACGAATGCCCTGGGCTGGCTGGACCTGAACGATGTGCGTTACATCGTCTGGGTGCGGCGCGACGAGGCGCGTGATCCGGCGGCGCGCCCTCGCATACAGGCCCAGATCGGCAGCGCCTATGACTGGAAACCGTTTTGGAAAAACGGCGACGATGAACTGGGTGTGTGGGTCAGGAGGGACTGATGCACAACAGCGAGCCTGCCACTACCATCAACCGGCCTCGACACGACCTTGGACCATGCACGTACCGCAACGAGTGCCGTAGAAGAACGCCATGAATCTCATTTATCTTTCCTGCACTGTGCTATTGCTGCTGCTGAATCTGGCGGGCGTAACGCTCATCACCCAGCGCTGGCTGCCACCATTCGCCCTGGCGCGATCCATCGGCATTCTGCTGATCTGCCTGGTGCTGTTTTTTATCGAACACTTTATCGGTCTGGGCCGGCTTACCTGGGTGTGGCCCATCACCACGCTGATATCCGTGACGCTGCTCTACCGGCAACGCGTACAACGGGTGGAGCCCGGCTTTTGGCGGGCGGAGGGCGTGTTCTATCTGGCGTTCTTTTATGTGTTTGCCTGGAAGTTCGCCTTCCCGACGATCTATCCGTCCTCCGAGCGGGTCACCGATCTCTACTTCATCGCCAATTATCTCGATGGCAGCCGGCTGCCGCCCCTGGACCACTGGTATCCGCCGCATGTGTTTGATTTTTACTATGCGTTTCAGCATTACGCCGCCGCGCTCATGGGCCGACTTTTCGGATTGGATCCCGGACACACCTACAATATTGCTTTTTCGTTGTTGATGGCGTTGCCCATCACCCTGGCCTGGGAGTTTATCGGGCGTTACGTCCAGCGCCTGCCGGCGAAGTGGCTGCTGATGCTGGTATTGGTGAGCGGAGGCACCGGCATCTCGCCCCTGACGCACTTGATCATTCATCACCAAAAGACCCTGGCGCAAGACAAGATCGAGGCAGACGCCAGCGAACGCGTGCTTACCAGCCAGCGCTTCAGCGGAATACTGGATCAAAGCGTCAACACGCCCCTGGGCGAGGCACTGTTCCCGCACCTCAAACCCGAAGACAAACCCACGCCGGATTTCGAGCCGCGGGAATTACAAATGGAGAGTTTCGGCTACCAGATTTTTCTCGGCGATTATCATCCGCCCCTCGGTGGTTATTTCCTGTTGTTGCTGGCCCTGGCCCTCATGGGCGCGATCGAGGCCCAGGCGGTCGGCCGCCTCGGGCAGGCGTTGCTCGCCGCCACGATACCCGTGGTGTTGGTGACCAACACCTGGGTGTTCCCGCTGCATGGAATATTGATACTGGGTTGGATAGGCTATCGCTACTGGCGGAAAAATCCCCCCGACTGGGTATGGCTGGTGGGCGGAGGGGTCGCGGCCCTGGCGCTGGTCTATCCTTTTCTCACGGACTTCGCGGTCAACGCGCAGAACACACCGATCCGGTTTACTGCCACCATAGACCACACACCCCTCAGTCGCTTCATCGCTCAGCATTGGCCGTTGCTGGTGCTGATGGTCCTGGCGATGATCAACCCCAGCACGCGCAAACTCAGCATCGCCCTGGCCATCACCTTCGGCCTGATCCTGCTGATCTCCGAGTTTGTCTACGTCGACGATCCCACGGGCGGCAAGTACGAACGCGCCAACACCACCATGAAGTGGTGGGGTTGGGTCTGGTGTGGCGGCCTGGTCGGCCTGGGTGCACTGTGCCTCGGCAGCAGCGCGCGCTTGGTGCGCTGGACAACCACCGTCACGCTGCTGCTGGTGAGTGTTTATGCCTACGATGTGGCGCGTTACTACGTGATCACCGGCAAGGGCGACCTGGGCCATTTGTCCGGTCATTACTGGCTGACGCAAGACCCCAGCACGCGTGACTTGATCCATTATCTCAAGGATGCGCCCAGGGGCATCGTGCTGGAAAACGAGTACGGCAATGCCTACACCAACACCACTTTGTATGCGCTGTTCAGCGGCAAACCCGCCCTGCTGGGCTGGCCGCTGCACCTGCTTGCGTGGCGCGGCGACGTACCGGACGTGTGGGCGCTCAACACTCAAATACAATCTTTCTATGCCGGCACATTGCCAGACAGCCTCGATTGGTTGCTGGCCAACAAGGTGCGCTACATAGTCTGGAGCGCTGCGGAAAACGGCAAGAAACCCAACCCTTTCGACCGCCTCCGCCAACAGATCGGCAACCGTTACCAGTGGAAGGAATTCTACGTGGCCAACGACTATCGCGTCGGCGTGTGGGTACGCGTGCCGTGATGTCACCCGTCCTGCCCCGCTTATCCGGCACTTGTTGTGGACTAGTGTCGATGGCGCCGGGTTTGCATTATGATGGGCTGCGTCCCCCCAGCGCCTGTCCACGATGGGACAAACCCGAAGGTTGACCACAGGATGAACGACGTGCCCGATGCAGCGCTGAAACGCAGGTTTGTCTCTCTCGTCGTGCCTTTCTTCAACGAGAGCGACGGCGTCGAGTCTTTCTTCCACGCCATCCTGCCCATCCTCGACGGCGTGCCGGACATACGCTTCGAGGTGGTGTGTATCGACGATGGCAGTCGCGACGATACCCTCATCAAGCTGATCGCCCTGGTCGGGCGCGACGCGCGCTTCCGGGTGGTCGAGCTGTCACGCAACTTCGGCAAGGAGGCGGCCCTGACCGCCGGCATCGACAGCGCCCGCGGTGACGCCGTCATTCCCATCGACGCCGATCTGCAAGACCCGCCGGAACTGATACCGGTCCTGATCGCCGAGTGGCAAAAAGGCGCAGAGGTGGTGCTGGCCCGGCGGGCCGACCGCAGCGCCGATTCATACATCAAGCGCAAAACGGCTGCGCTGTTCTATCGTTTTCACAACCGCATGTCGCACGTCAAGATTCCCGAGAACGTGGGCGACTTTCGCCTAATCGATCGCAGCGTGGTCGACGCCCTCAAGAGCCTGCCGGAAAGACAGCGTTTCATGAAGGGCCTGTTTGCCTGGGTCGGCTTCAGGACCGTCAGCGTGGACTACACGCGCCAAGCGCGGGCCATGGGCAAGACCAAGTTCTCCGGCTGGAAACTGTGGAATCTCGCCCTCGAAGGCATCACCAGTTTCAGCACCGCGCCCCTGAAAATCTGGACATATGTTGGCACGGCGGGCGCCACCCTCACCTTCTTCTACGCCAGCTTCATCGTACTCCGCACCTTGATCCGTGGCGTGGATGTCCCCGGCTATGCATCGCTGCTGGTGGCGGTGTTGTTTTTTGGCAGCCTGCAGCTTGTCAGTGTAGGGGTGCTGGGCGAATATATCGGCAGAATCTACCTGGAAACCAAACAACGCCCGAGCTATCTCGTGCGCCGCCACTACGGGTCGCGCGATGAATCCTGAGACCTATATTGTCAACCTGCCCGTCACCCATTGCGAGGAGCGACAGCGACCTGGCAATCACCGTGGGGAGGCGCGTCAGTGTGCGTGCCCGGGTTACGGGGATAGCCACGGCCGCCTTTAAGTCCGGTAGCGTCTTCAGGAGGTTGCCACACTGCGCTCGCAACGACCCAAAACCGGGTCGCCTCGCAATGGCAGATCGCCCTTCGCAATGACAAGCAGTCAGTCACCGGTCATAAGGAAAAAACCCGCCGGGCACCGTGGAGTGTTCCGGCAGTAGCTTTCACTTTAACTATGGATTTTTCTGTGTTACTTCAGGGACATCTTCAGGCTGACATTGGAAACCACGCCGTTTTGTGCAAACGTGATGACCAGCAGCTTGCTCAAGGTCTGCGTCTGTTTCGCCACACCGGCACGGGTCTCGGTATAGTAGTACACGGCAGCGTCACCACTGGGCGACGCTATCATCGGGTAAATATAATATCCGCCCGGTTTACCCAGCAGTTTTATGACGTCAGCCTTGGTTGAAACGCCTTTGATGATTTCCGCACTTTTGGTTTCGTCGAAATCCGTATGGTCTTCCGCCCTGGACGAGCTGTAAACATAGCCGACGAGGATATTACGGTGGAATTTAAATTCCAGTTTGTGCGCGCCACCGTCGCTGTTTATTTTTGCTTGGTGGTGGTTCGCGGCGAGTGAACCATAGGCATAGATTTTCGTCACGATGTCGACGCCGTCCAGGGTGTAGACGCTTTCCTTGAAGGGCTTGCCGTATCTCTCCGCCACCTCCGCCCAGGTTGTCTGGCCCAGCCGCAGGCTGTCCGGGGCCGGGCGGGTGAAGTCCCGCCCGACACAAGCTGCAAGCAGCAGGACAATGGGGATGAGCAGTACGCGTTTTCCTGACATAAGTATTGTGTCTCGCCTCTCGTCATATCCCATGGATGTTCCCCGGTATCTTTCTGGGTAGGGCTATCATAATACATGAAAGATGGTTTACAACAGGACAGCCGCACCCCCCGGACCCGTGAAACTATTTCGCCTATCCCGTTTTGTATGAATGACAGCCCGCCCGTGCCCATTATAAGAAAAATCCCGCCGGACACCGTGGAGTGTCCGGCGGGATTAACGCTTACGGCAATTACGCGCATTTCTCGATGGCGATGGCCTTGATTTGCTCGCGGTAGAAGATAAAGTTGCGTCCATCGCGCACATGCGCCGTGGCCCAGAGCTTGAGGGCGAAGGCACAGGTACTGGTGACACCGTCGAGCATGTTAATGCCTGTGGGCGCGTTGGTGGCGTCCACAATCTTGCTCACGACCGCCGGCACGCCGCTGTTGGATACACCGCTGTCCAGGACAAACACTGCCGGGTTGATGCCCTTGGTATACTGCAATCCCCAGCTGTGCAAGCGACCGTTCTCCTGAATAACGCTGACACTCAAATTGAGCGGGGGCACTGCGCTCCAAGGAATGACGCCGCACTCGTTGGTTACCGCGGGGATCAGCAGATCCACCACAGGCGGCTTGTTGTCCAGGGTGACCACCAGATCGCAATGATCGATCATGGATGGGAGCGGGGCTGGCGGTATGCCGTTGCCGGCGCCGGCGCCGTTGCGGTAATCCACCAGTCCTGAGACGGTGTTCAACTTGCTGCCGTTCCTGTCGAAGACCTCCAGACGCAGTATGTAAGTATCCGTGTCCTCTTCCGCCAACAGGCTTTTCCAGATGCCGAGCCAGTCCGGGTTGTACCAGTAGTAGTCGTTGAAATTACGCGCTTCGTACAGGCTCGGCGTGCCACTCACGTTGTAAGGCCCCAGTTTGTGAGACTGGCCGATGAGCGTCGCCTTGGCTACCCGTGTGTCGTTGAGATCGACGTCGATAAATTTGAAATCGGCGTCGCTGCTACCCTGCTTGGCGTAGGAGAGCCGATAGTAAAAATACGGCGGCGGATCCCCATGGGCCGGGTCACTGCGGGTCAGGGCATCGCCAAACTGGCCATAGATATTCAAGTCGCTTCCGTAGGCGACGTTGCTGTAGGTGCCATCGTTGTACAACCCGTTCGTCTGGTTGATCTGATACACCTCGTCATCGCCAATACGGGTGAAGAACACGGGCGAGCCAGGAGGCGGTTCATAACAATGACTGTTGCCGCAGACCACGTCTTCGTCATCCAGGAACAGGTCGATGTGGGCGTTGCTGACATTCCAGCGGGTACTGGTGTAGGGGTCCATGTAGATCACGCGCGTCACGCCGTTGATGACCTGCGTCACCTTGATGATGATGTCGGGGCGCGCATCGAAGCGCAGGCGGCCGTGACGGAAGTGGAATGGCCACCAATTGAAGCAGCAACGGAAGTAACCGTTGCAATCCGTGGTGGCCTCGCACACCAGGGCCTTGCTGTAGAAGCAGCGTGGAAAGATATGCCACGGTGCACGCCTTGACGTCAGGGTCAGCTTTTCCAGGCGCGCGGCAATAGAGGGATCCATCAAACGCGCCTCACCCACACGTTGAAAGGCCGGCTGCGCGGCGATAGCCCGGGGCGGCAACGGTTGACGATTCAGTGCAACCTGCCCACCCATCTCATCGAGCTGTTGTACTAATGTCCTTGAATTGAAATCCGGCGCCGGATCCGGTCCGGGAAAAGGATACGGCAGAACCGGGCGCTCCTTGAGCAACTCGGGAAGACGGATCACCGGACGATCGAGCAACACGTCCCACCAATTTCGCAGCCACGGCCACCAGCAACCCTCGCGATCCACATCGAAGACTTCGACTTTGACAAAGGGTACAGGGCAGATGTCACTGCCACCGTCATGCGCGACGATTTTACGCACATGACCGCTGATGCAAATACGCTGCGGCCACCACGGCCACCACAGATCCAGCGGCAGAAAGACATCGTGCCGCAAACGCAGCTGCCCACCCTCCGCCGTCCACTGCTTGGCGGAGAAGTGTTCGCTGTAGGCGCTGGATAGCCGAATCTGCATCGCGTCCCCTGGAGGCGCGATCATCAACTCGACGTCGGCGGCCTGCGTCAGCTTGACGACAACGCTGTAACTGCCATTGCTCTCGACCTTGGCCTCCCCAAGCGGGGCGCCCGAGATATCGAAAACATAGACCATCAGTTCCATCTCCCCCGCCTGGTATTCCGACTGTTCCCGCTGAACCTGGCCCTCAATTCTGAACTTGCTGTTATTGCCTGTGGTGTCGATGTGATTTTTTTCCTTCGCCATGGTCGGCTCCTTATTTTGACTGTTGTGCGGATATTTTTAATTCGTGCAGCTGGATTGCAGCTGAGATCACTCTAGGCACTGGCCTTGCGGCAGTCTGTTAAAAATCTCACACAATGGAAGGAATGATGTCTGGCTGGCCTGGCGCCATCGGGCGTGAAATACCGGTCGCTGCGTAATTCAAAAAACCTCCCACGCATTTCGAGTACGTACTTTGTCCCTGCCAGGAAAAACAAGTGCAGGTTTTCGAGGATCGCCGATGTGCCGAGGCATCGCTCGAAATTTCTTCCATCCATCCCTGGAGTGATATCGCACTGCACAGACAAAAGAAAGCCCGCGGCGGGACGCGGGCCTCGGACCGATAAACTGCTGCTAAATGGGTTTGCGTCTGCGTGCTATGCCCACCAAACCAACCAGGCCGGAACCCAGCAACCAGGCAGCGGCCGGCACTGGCACAACCGTTGGCGAATAAGCGGCAAACTGGCCGGAGATGGGGTTCTGCTGCATATTCGTCAGATCGAAGGTTGCAGTCTTGGCATAATTCGTCGCGCTGGTGTCCAGCAACATAAAGTAGGAGGATTTTCCAGGCAGCAGACCGTCGCCCACATTGGTTGAGAACACGTTATAGTCGAAGTTCACGAATGAATCCTTGACGCCGGTGAAGCGATCGGCCTTATCCGGTGCCTTATCACCCAGGCCATCGATCCGCCAGTTGGCGTTGTATTCGGGCGAAACGAAATTGCCGAGACGGAAACTGCCAATGGCGGCTGCGGAGCTTGCGTCGTTCATGACACGCCAGTAAAAATCGAGCGTCCCATCGACTGTTGACCGGACGATCCTCTGCTGCACCTGACCGGTGATGTCTCCAAGGCCCACCCCGGCGGAAAACGAGAACGGGATCAGTTCATCGACAAGCACTGTTCCCGCCAGTTGCGGTTCGGCGGCGGAGGTCGTCCCTGGAAGGGGAATTCCACTGTCGCCCGGATTGAGCAACACTGCGTGCGCCGACAATGCCGACATACCGAACGCGGCGGCGACACACAGTTTTCTAAAAATCATGGGACTGGTTTTCATATTTTTTCTCCAGGAGTTGATAAACGATGTTAGATACAGCCATCCGTTTTTGCGGTGCGGGATATTGCCCCCGCTTTACTCCACAGGAACCGGATCTCATTTATATATTCCACACACCCGCCTGGTCGCGCTATATGCCCGGAGTGCCTTGCGCCTGTTCTACTCAAGCGCAGCCGAAAATATCCTTTACCAGGAGATGAGGCGAATGGAGATTGAAGTATGCGCGGGTCAGGCACAACGTTCTGTGAACTATTTCACAAGAAAATATTTAAACGGCGCGGGACAGGTGCGAAAAGCACACTGCTGGCGTACTGTTGATCTTGTTGTTCATCGCGGGGGCTTTTTACCCCACCCACCTCAATCCGCGTGCATGCGCTGCACGTATCCTGGCGTTTACCCGGGATCGCTACTTCATCCGTTGGTCGTTTTCCAACCGTCGCACACCGCCGCTGTGGTTATGCGCTCGCTGGAGTAGTGGCCCTGTATACCGTCGTAATGGTATGTTAAACATAACGCCATCAATAACGCCGCATAACCGTGGCAGTCGTCGCGGTAGGGTGGACATCGCCCACCGCCACACGGCCGCCGACGCTCCCGATGGTGGGCGATGCCACCCTACGTAACCAGGTATTACCTATGTCGCTATGTTTAGAAAGGACTTGCGTAAACTGGGGGCGGGAACGTTGACCAGGCAACGGACTGACCGTATGGTTGTTGTAGTAATGGCCTTGCGTAATTAGAATGTCACGCAACCTCCCCGCCTCCCGCCCACGAATGCTTACTGCCATGGACCTGCTTATGTGGCGCAACACGCTGAATAATTATGGCTGTATCAGCATAGCCTTGCACTGGCTGGTGGCAATCGCCGTGCTGGAACTGTTCGCTCTCGGTCTGTGGATGGTGGAGCTGACCTATTACGATGCCTGGTACCAACGGGCGCCGGCGCTGCACAAAGGCGTGGGTGTGCTGTTATTTTTTGTTATGCTGGCCCGGCTGGCCTGGCACCTGACTAATCCCCAGCCACGTTTGAGCGGCGCGCCCTGGGAACGACTCGCCGCCCGCCTGGCCCACGGCATGTTGTATCTGCTGCTGTATGCACTGATGGTGAGCGGCTATCTGATTTCCACCGCCGATGGCCGCGCCATCGATGTCCTTGGACTCTTCAACATCCCGGCGACCTTTAGCGGCAAGCATCAGGAGGACATCGCCGGAATCGTGCACCGGTATCTGGCTTACGGCGTGATCGCCTTCGCGACCCTGCATGCCTTGGCCGCGCTGAAGCACCACTTTATCGACCGCGACAACACCCTCAAGCGTATGCTGAACACCAAATTTTAATGTAACCGTATCACCCGTTATCTCAACAAGGAGGCAACATGGCTGCAAGATTCATAAAAACTACGGCGCTGGCCGTCATCATCGC
>JAYUFH010000272.1:0-4540 GCA_043738765.1 Pseudomonadota bacterium
TGAGGACGTTTCTGGATAAATACAATGATGAATACCAGGATCATGATCTTGGCCAGCACGGCGCCGGCATAGGGTTCGAGAAATTTGTTCGCCACGCCGAGGCCGAGCCCCGCCACCACCGCGCCGGCCAACTGGCCGACACCGCCCAGCACCACCACCAGGAATGAATCGATGATATAGCCCTGGCCCATTTCCGGGCCGACATTGCCGATCTGCGACAGGACGCAACCGCCGAGCCCGGCGATGCCCGAGCCGAGACCAAAGGCCCACATGTCCACGTGTCCCGTGGGCACGCCCATGCAACCGGCCATGGCGCGGTTTTGGGTAGTAGCGCGGATGTAAAGACCGAGGCGGGTGCGCGCCAACACCAGCCACACCAGCAGCAATACCAGCAGGGTGAAACCGATGATGACGATGCGGTTGTAAGGCAGCACCAGGTTGCTCATCACGCTGAGTCCGCCGGACATCCAGGTGGGATTGGCCACCCCCACGTTCTGTGCGCCGAACAGGGTGCGCACGGTTTGAATCAGAATCAGGCTGATGCCCCAGGTGGCGAGCAGTGTCTCCAGGGGCCGGCCGTAGAGGTGACGGATGACGCTGCGCTCCAGGGCCATACCTACCAGGGCGGCGGCGATGAAGGACACCGGTAGCGCGGCCAGCAGATAGCCATCGATCAACCCCGGCGCAAAGTGACGAAACAGGGTTTGTGTCACGTAGGTGGCGTAGGCGCCGATCATGAGCAACTCGCCGTGGGCCATGTTGATGACGCCCATGAGGCCGTAGGTGATGGCCAAGCCTAAGGCCACCAGGATCAGGATGCTGCCGAGACTGATACCGCTGAAGATGCGACCGAGATACTCGCCCACGGCGAGCCGATCCTCGATCTGTCCGATGGATTTTTGGATGGCGGCGCGCACCGTGGCGTCTGTCTCGATGGTGGCACCCGTCGCGTCTTTTTCCAGGCGTGCAGAGAGTATCGACTGGGTCCCGGCGCGCGCACTCTCGCCCAGGGTGGTGGCGGCCTTCAACCGGACCGCGGGGTCCGCGGCGCGCAACAGGAGTCCGGCCTCCGCCTGGTGCAGGGCGAATTGAATCTCCCGGTCGGTTTCCTTGGCCAGCGCCGTGGCGAGCAGGGGCAGCAGGTCTTCGTTCACGCGGTTTTGCAGGTCCATCGCGGCGGTCAGGCGCACGGCCCGCGCGGGGGAAAACAAACGCAGCGCCGACAGCGCCGAGTCGAGGGCGCGGCGCACGCGGTTGTTGATGGTGACGGCGTCGACGGAATCCGGCGGCGGCAACATCGGCGCCAGGGTCGCGGCATCCAGAGCACCGCTGGTGTTTTGTATGACGACATGGCCATCGGGCGTCAGCCCCAGGGCATTGGTGTTCATGGCCTCCAGCACCGGTAGGGCGCTGGCATCGGCCTTGATGATGAGTTGATTGATGGCCTCTATTTTGGCATCGCTGTCGCCCTCGGCCAGGGTCTTCAGCGTTGCCACCTCCATGGCTTGGGCCGTGCTACCGACGAGGACGAGGAACAGGGCGAACAACCAGGGGGTAACAGAGAGCGTGCTACGCGTCATGGGGGCATCCGGATAAACCGCAGGCCCCGCGGGACGGCAGCGCCGCCCTGGCGGGGCAAGGGTGGAATGATTACAGCTTCTGCTTCGTCTCGTTGCCCTTGATGTAGGGGCTCCACGGTTGCGCGCGCAGGGTCTTCTTGGTCTCCCACACGATGGCGAACTGACCGTCGGCCTGCACCTCGCCGATCATCACCGGCTTGTGCAGGTGGTGGTTGGTCGCATCCATCATCAGGGTGTAACCGGACGGTGCGGCAAAGGTCTGGCCGGCCATGGCCTTGCGTATGGCATCCACGTTGACGCTGCCGGCCTTTTTCGCCGCCTGTGCCCACATGTTGATGCCGACATAGGTGGCTTCCATGGGGTCGTTGGTGACGCGTTTGTCACCGCCGGGCAGATTGTTTTTCTTCACGTAGGCCAGCCACTTCTTCACGAACTCGGCGTTGACCGGGTTCTTGATGGACATGAAGTAGTTCCACGCGGCCAGCTGGCCCACCAGGGGCTTGGTGTCGATGCCGCGCAATTCCTCCTCGCCCACGGAGAACGCCACGACCGGGATATCCGTGGCCTTGATGCCCTGGTTGCCCAATTCTTTATAGAACGGCACGTTGGAGTCGCCGTTGATGGTGGACACCACCGCGGTCTTGCCGCCGGCGGCGAACTTCTTGATGTTGGCGACGATGGTCTGGTAGTCCGCGTGGCCGAAGGGGGTGTAGACCTCTTCGATGTCCTTGTCCGCGATGCCCTTGGTATGCAGGAAGGCGCGCAGGATTTTATTGGTGGTGCGCGGATAGACGTAGTCCGTGCCGAGGAGGTAGAAACGCTTGGCGCCACCGCCGTCCTTGCTCAGGAGGTATTCCACCGCCGGGATGGCCTGCTGGTTGGGCGCGGCACCGGTGTAGAATACATTCTGCGACAGCTCTTCACCCTCATACTGTACCGGGTAAAACAACAGGCCGTTCAATTCCTCGAACACCGGCAGCACCGACTTGCGCGACACCGAGGTCCAGCAGCCGAACACCACCGCCACTTTATCCTGCGTCAGCATCTGGCGTGCCTTCTCGGCGAACAGCGGCCAGTTGGAGGCCGGGTCCACCACGACTGGCTCCAGCTTTTTGCCGAGCACGCCACCTTTGGCGTTGATCTCTTCGATGGTCATGAGGGCCACATCCTTGAGGGAGGTCTCGCTGATGGCCATGGTGCCGGAGAGGGAGTGGAGGATGCCGACTTTAATCGTGTCCGCGGCGTGGGCCGTGGTCACGGCGAGGAGCGCGAGCCCCGCGGCCAGGGTGCTGAAGAGCCGATGACGCCGGGTCAGGCTGGGTTGGGGTAGCTGTGGCCGTACGAGTGTGTCTTTCATGTCTAGCGTGCCTCCGTCAGTTGTGTGGGGAATTCTATTTTGTAGACTGGGCCCAACCTCTTCCGTGTATGGCCGATTATTGCATATCGCGTCAGCCATCACGCTGTGGGTCATGGCTGACTGCCGGGTATTGAGCGGGCGCTGGACGATGATGCGTTGTGTTCCCTCATTCTTCTTAAGTGGCTATGGGTACAGCACTGGTTGAATAGCAATCGCTATGCCACAAGCCCTATATCTATGCCATTCAACAGTTTATTGAATCCTTAGCCGGCGCACAACGGGATGTCCGCACCAAAATAATGCATGCGAGATAGAGTGGTGCGCCGAGGCGGTGCGTGCTGGGAGGGGTCTTAGGCTAGCCGGGGGTGAGCAGGCGGGCGCATAGCGGTCAGCCAGCGAAGACGCCGGTAAAAATCACCGACGCGGGAATTTTTGTTTTTGGGTTTAAGGGCTCCACTATTTCACTGAGGCGCAGGCCGCGTTCCTGAAACAAGGATTTCCATGTTTCCAGTGTCCTGAAATACCAGGGTGCCGGGTCGTTGAATTGTTCACTGAATCCCGCCCACGAACCTTCTCGCCAACCATCCGCGTATTTTCCTGCGCCGCAGCCAGCGACAGGGTGCAGGGTTTGGACGATCAATGCACCGCCCGCGTTTAATAATATCGGCGCTTGCTGAAACACGTGGCTGACGGATTCGTTGCCCAACAGAGAGAAATTGGCAACCATGACATCAAACTTTTCGTTAACGACTTCCCGTGAGAGTTCCTCGAAAGCCAACAGTCTGAATCTCCCGCCACCCGCTCTTTTCGCGGAATCGATCAAGCCCTGAACGACATCGACACCCAGTGAGTTTATTCCCGATTTTCCTAATTCCCTCACCAGCCAGCCTTCACCGCATCCCACATCGAGGACTGTTTTAGGGGCTCTTGCCAGAACGGCATCGATGATCGCCTGGTTGGTGACCAGGACCCTGCTTTCGATTTCACCTTGACGAACAGCGGTTACCCAAGGCTGGGCATTCTTCCGCCAGGATTGCACGATTTTCTGGTCGGAGAAATTCTTCATATTTCTAGTAGGCATTTCCAGCGCATGTCGCTTTTACGAGTATACCGTCATGGTGCCTTCGGGGAAGCAGGGTGATAGGAGCCGATCATTTGTTGCGCTTGCGCACAGGGGGCTTGGGCTGTGTAGCGGCATATTGGATGCTCAATTTTACCCAACGGCGTAACGATTTTGTATCGCTCAAGATAGCTTTGGGTAAAACAACATAGTCTTTCTTGATAGGGCCTTTGGGAAAATAGCGAAGTGGTTTTGCGCCTGCCTGCTCAATTAATGTGTTGCGCGATTCCTCCGGCAGCTTTAAGGCGAAGCCGACGGGGGTGAGTGATATGCATATCCTTCCGTTGGCGTAAACAGCCGCGCCGCTGAAGAAATGTTTCTGCTCTAGCCTTACCCTGGTCACGGTGCCCGAGGTTGCCCGTGCCATTAGAGTAGCTAGCGCATCCAGATATTTCTTGGCCATTGGAAATTTTTCATATACGTAAAACGATCAGATGAAAGAGCGATTAATATCGGTTGCGCTACGCCCGTTATAAAAATCAT
>JAYUFH010000273.1:0-4537 GCA_043738765.1 Pseudomonadota bacterium
ACTGGCCGAAAATGCCGCAGGCAACCTCACTGGCAAGCAGGTCGAGTTTTCCCGCAACATCAACTCTTCCGGCTCCGATCTGCTCAATCTGATCAACGATATTCTCGATCTGTCGAAAATCGAGTCCGGCACCGTGTCGGTCGATGTCGAGGAAATCCCCTTCGTCAGTCTGCGTGACAACATTGACCGCAACTTCCGACACGTGGCCGAGGCCAAAAATCTGCCGTTCAATATACACTTTGCCGAGGAGCTGCCGCGCGCCATGGACAGCGACCCCAAACGCCTCCAGCAAATCCTCAAGAATCTGCTGTCCAATGCGGTCAAGTTTACCTCCCACGGCCAAGTCGAGGTTCGCGTCGGTTTCGCCACGCAGGGCTGGAGTATCGATCACCCGGTGCTCAGTGTCGCGCAGCAGGTCATCGCCTTCGCTGTGGAGGACACCGGTATCGGCGTCGCGCTGGATAAGCAGCGACTGATCTTTGAGGCCTTTCAGCAGGCAGATGCCGGCACGTCACGCAAATATGGCGGCACCGGCCTCGGTCTCGCCATCAGCCGCGAGCTGGCCGCGCTGCTCGGGGGCGAGATCAAGCTCACCAGCATGCACGGGCAGGGCAGTACTTTCACGCTGTTCCTGCCGTTGCATTACGCCGATGCCGCCACCGCGAGAGCCTTGCCGACCACTGATGGCCTCGTGGGCGAGCCCAGGAACAATCCGTACCGGGCACTGCCCGTGACGCGCGAAGAGCGTATCGAGGATGATCGCAATACTATCGAGAAGGACGATCCTGTGTTGCTGATTGTCGAGGATGACCCCCACTACGCGCGCATCCTGCTCGGCCTGGCGCGCGACAAGGGCTTCAAGGGCATTGTCGCCAGCAAAGGGGCCGTGGCTCTTTCCCTCGCCCGGCAATACCACCCCTCGGCCATCTCGCTCGATATTTTCCTGCCCGACATGCTCGGCTGGACGGTGCTCAATCAACTTAAGCTCGACCCGTTTACGCGCCACATCCCGGTGCAAATCCTCTCGTTAGACGAAGAACGTCAGCACGGCCTGGCGCACGGCGCTTTCGCCTATATCGTCAAGACGCCTACTACCGAGGGACTGGAAACGGCATTCGACCGGCTCAAGAACTTCACCACCCCGCGCACCAAGCGGCTGCTGATTGCCGAGGACAACGACATCGAGCGCCAGTCCATCGCTGAACTGCTCGGTTACCAAGACATCGAGATAGTGGCTGTTGGCAACGGTGGCGCTGCGCTTGAGGCGCTGCGCAACAAGCCGTTCGACTGCGTCGTGCTCGACCTCCGCTTGCCCGACATGACGGGCTTCGACCTGCTGGAGAAAATGCATGCCGAGCCTGCTCTGGCGGAAGTACCAGTGGTCGTCTTCACCGGCAAGGAGCTGAGTGCCGAGGAACAGGCGCGGCTTAAGTCGATGGCCAAGAGCATCGTCCTCAAAGACGTCCAGTCACCCGAGCGGTTGCTGGATGAGACCGCGCTCTTCCTCCACCGTGTCGTCACCGATCTGCCGCCGGACAAACAGAGCATGCTGGAGCGGCTGCACGGCTCCAACGAAGTACTGCGCGGGCGTAAAGTGCTCGTCGTGGATGATGACGGGCGCAACATTTTCGCCCTGACCTCCCTGCTGGAAAATCAGGAGATGGACGTGATCAGCGCGACGAATGGCCGCAGCGCCATCGACATTATTCAGAACACGCCGGAGGTGAGCATAGTGCTGATGGACATCATGATGCCGGATATGGATGGCTACGAGACGATAGGCGAAATTCGCAAAATTTCTCAATTCCACAACCTGCCGATTCTGGCGCTTACCGCTAAAGCGATGAAAGGCGACCGCGAGAAATGTCTCGACGCGGGTGCCAGCGACTACATCGCCAAGCCGGTGAATACCGACCAACTTTTATCGCTGATGCGGGTCTGGCTGTTCCGATGAATAAGCTCAAAAAATTTAATGGGGGTTCTATGAACATTAGCACCATTTCAGTATCGACCGGCATTCTGGTGGCTACCGGCATACCGGCATCGACCGCCGGCAAGTCGCAAGAGCGGCTAATCCAGCGTTATCCCGTGACTCTGCTGCCTGTCTATAACGACGGGCCCATCAATATCCTGATCGTGGACGATGAGCCGAAAAACCTCACCGTCCTCGAAGCCGTTCTGGACGATCCGAACTATCGGCTGGTTAGAGCCGAATCTGCCAACCATGCACTGCTCGCACTGGTCGAGGAAGAATTCGCCCTCCTCATCCTGGACATCCGGATGCCCGGCATGACTGGCTTCGAGCTGGCGGTGATGATCAAGGAGCGCAAGAAAACCGCCCGAGTGCCCATCATTTTCCTTACTGCCTATTACAACGAAGACCAGCATGTGCTCGAAGGCTACGGCACCGGAGCGGTGGACTACCTCCACAAGCCGGTGAACGCGGCCATCCTGCGCTCGAAGGTCGCCGTCTTTGCCGAGCTGCACCGCAAGAACCGCGCCCTGCTCGCCGAAGTGACCGAGCGCAGCCGGGCTGAGGAGCAACTGCGCGAACTGAATGAAACTCTCGATCAGCGCGTGATGCAGCGCACGAAAGCGCTAAGCGACCAGCAGTTCTACACGCGATCACTCATCGAATCCAACATTGACGCGATCATGACTACCGATCCTCGCGGAATAATTACCGACGTCAACAAACAGATGGAGGCGATCACCGGCTGCACGCGTGACGAGATGATCGGCGCGCCGCTAAAAAATTACTTTACCGATCCGGAGCGAGCCGAGGTAGCCATCAAACTGGTGTTGAGCGCAAACAAGGTCAACGACTATGAACTCACCGCACACTCCAGAAATGGCAAGGAAACGATGGTGTCCTTCAACGCGACCACCTTCTACGACCGCGGCAGAAAGCTGCAGGGCGTGTTCGCCACTGCGCGCGATATCACCGAACGCAAACGCATGGATCAGGAGCTGGTGAGCGCCAAGTTCATGGCAGAAAAAGCCAACCTCGCGAAATCTGAGTTCCTTTCCAGCATGAGCCATGAGCTGCGCACCCCGCTCAATGCCATCCTCGGCTTCGCGCAGTTGCTCGAGGTCGGCACGCCGCCGCCTACAGACTCGCAGCATACAAAGCTGCAGCAGATAGTCAAATCAGGCTGGTATCTGCTGGAGCTGATCAACGAAATCCTTGATCTTGCGGCGATCGAATCCGGCAAAGTTTCGCTGTCGCCAGAACCGGTGTCGCTGATCGATGTGATGCGCGAATGCCAGGCCATGATAGAAACCCAGGCGCAACAACACAATATCCGGATTAATTATCATCCATTCGACCATGGCTGGCATGCCCGTGCCGATCGCACCAGAGTGAAGCAGGTTCTGATCAACCTGCTATCCAATGCAGTCAAATATAACCGTGCACACGGAACGGTCGAGGTGACATGCAGCGCGAGCTCACCAGAACGCATACGCATTAGCATCAAAGACAGCGGCGCGGGATTGCCTGCGGAAAAACTGGCGCAGCTATTTCAGCCGTTCAATCGTCTCGGACAGGAGACCGGCGTAGAGGAAGGTACCGGCATCGGACTGGTCGTGACCAAGCAACTGGTCGAACTGATGGGTGGAGCTATCGGCGTGGAAAGCACTGTCGGCGTGGGCAGCGAATTCTGGATCGAACTGATCCGCGACGTGACCCCTCAACTTGCTGCTGCACATACCATGCCCGCAGAACCCGCGCCGCAAGCTAATGAAAATACGGCACTGCGCACCCTGCTCTATATAGAAGACCATCCGGCCAACCTGATGCTGGTCGAACAAATCATTGAGGACCACTCGCATATACGCATGCTGAGCGCGTGCGATGGCAACCAGGGCATCGCGCTTGCGCGCGCCCATCTGCCGGATGTGATCCTGCTGGACATCAACCTGCCCGGCCTCAGCGGGTTTGACGTGCTCAAGCTGCTGCGCGCAGACCCTGCCACGTCGCACATCCCCGTCATTGCGATCAGTGCCAATGCGATGCTGCGCGATATCGAGATGGGGCTCGCGGCTGGATTTTTGCGCTATCTCACCAAACCAATCAAAATCAACGAATTGATGGACGCGTTGAACGAGGCACTCAGTGTAGTCGTCTCAAGTTCTACAGTTACAGCAGAATCCGGATTTACACAAGATAATCGGGGATAAGCAACATTCGGCAAGTTATTAGAGCCGCATGCAGGCTTTATCTATTATCAGCTATCACTTTAATTGTTGTATGGTCTGCGGATGCCGTGGCTGCTTTCTTTGCACCAATCACCCCTTATTCAAATTCCCAATAAAGCACCCCGCCGCAAGCAGCGGGGTATTAAGCACGCTCTCCAAGCTGCTGTCTTTCGACAGCCTTCGCCCCAAGGGGCGGGGAATTTAACCCGGAGAGATTAAAAACGGCTTTAATCCAAGATAATTTACAAGAGCCTAACCCCCTCCAACTCCCCCTTGTGCGAGCATCCGCTGCGCGGATTGCCTGCTTGACCCACTTCAGGGGGAGAGCGGATATCGC
>JAYUFH010000274.1:0-1691 GCA_043738765.1 Pseudomonadota bacterium
GCGTCCTGGCAAGCTTAACTACGCTGCCAGCAGTACCGCCACTCGGATGGCGGTCATCCAACTCATGAATCAATACAAGCTGGACATGGCCTATGTGCCGTATAAGGGTGACGCCCCAGCGCTTCAGGATTTGCTGGCCGATCGCGTGCAACTGATGGTTACCACGGCTGCCGCTGCAATTCCATTTGCCAAAGATAACAGGCTGCGGCCTTTGGTTGTGCTGCGCGACTCCCGCAGCCCGGTGATGCCCACCGTTCCCGACCGGAAAGAGGCGGGCGTGCGCATAACGGTGGGTACTTGGGCTGGCTTGTATGGCCCCGGCAAGCTCCCCGCCGCAACGGTCGAACGAATCAATCGCGCGCTTCACCGGTCGCTGGCTGTTCCCGAGCTACACGATCGTCTGGAGCAACTCGGCTTCGAGCCAGTACCCACCACGCCGGCCGAGATGGAAGCCATCCATCGCCAAGAGTATGAGGTGTTTCGCAAAGCCATCCAGGAAGATGGCATCAAATTTGGCGACTGACCTGGTTTCGCAAGATCAACGCTCACGAAAACCGTTCACATGGCATTGCCCCGAGAACTTCGCGAGCGCCTGACGCTGCCCGCTTTCGCAGCACCCATGTTCCTGTGCAGCGGAGTCGAGCTTGCAGCGGAATGTTGCAAGACCGGCATCATCGGTTCGCTCACACGCAACCATTGCCGCGACCTGGAAGAACTGGAAGCGCAGCTCAAAGCCGTCAACGAAGTCCTGACCCGCCATATTGACGACCACCCGCATCGCCGGATCGGGCCGCTTGCAGTCAACATCTCGCCGACTTTCAGCCGTGAAGAATTTCGTGCGCACCTGGAAACCTGCCGTCGCTACGGGGTCCGGATCATCGTGACATCGGTGGGTGACCCTACGCAGAATGCGCCGCTTGTACATGACGCCGGTATGCTGCACTTCCACGACGCCACCACGATCCGATTTGCCGAGAAAGCGGCGGCAGCGGGCGTCGACGGGATCGTGGCGATCGGAGCGGGCGGTGGAGGGCACGCAGGCGCCATCAGTCACCTCGCCTTGATACCGCAAGTGCGCGCGATGTTCGAAGGGACTCTTGTCCTGGCCGGTGCGGTGAGCACGGGGGCAGTCATTCGAGCAGCCGAAATACTGGGGGCTGACCTCGCTTATATAGGCACCCGCTTCATCGCAACCAAGGAGTCCTTAGCCCCGGACGCCTACAAGGCGATGCTTGTAGAAAGCGGTGTTGCCGATGTGCTCTACACCCGCGGCGTAAACGGTTTGCCCGCCAGTTGGCTCAAAGCGTCACTTCGCTCTGCCGGCCTCGATCCGGACAATATGGTGATCCCAGAAGGCCGTGGCACAGACCACCTGCCCGAGGGCAAGACTCCATGGCGCGATATCTGGAGCGGAGGACAGGGCGTTGGCCTGATCCAGGATATCCCGACGGTTGCCGGGCTCGTATCCAGGTTGCAGCAGGAATACATTGCAGCTTGCGCCGTCCCCGACATGACCCAGGCGGCACTGGCGGCCTTGCAAGCTTAGGAAGTGCAAGACGCGCCGGCATGCCGGCGGAAGATGATGGAGGGCGCGATGGAAGAGACCACAGAGCAAAATCTGACAGAGGCGGGGTGGCGCGCTCGCGTGCTGAGCGGGCATATTCAGAATATCGGTCCTCTGTGGACCCGAA
>JAYUFH010000275.1:0-12005 GCA_043738765.1 Pseudomonadota bacterium
GTGGGCATCGCCCACCAGGCGCGGCGTCGGTAATCGCCACTGGTGGGCGATGCCCACCCTACGTACAGGTTGCCTTCGGTGCCCTCAAGTCAGGGAAAATGTTCAATCTGGCTTTGCATGGGGGTTGACGTGGATAACAGTACCCACAGAGATCATCGGCTGGCAGCGATACGGAAAGACTTATTTGACAGAGCGCTAATGCCGCGATGGTTTGCTCTGTGGCACCAGCACCCGTCGCGAGCGCGCGGCATCCTGCTGCAGGTTCGTCGCATGATGCACATACGGATCGATCGCCGGACTATCTTGCGCGGGCGCGTCGAAACGCTCCACCGCCTCCAACGCGGCGCGATCGTGTGCGAAATCCGCCTCGAGGCCGATGCCGGAGGAAGGGATGCGCTCCCGCAATCCGCCCTGCCGCAGGCGGTGGCGCAACACCGCGTGCAGATCTTCAATGCTATCGCGGAACCCGATGTAACCCGCCACCGCATACAGCAGTAGGGCGGCGTTAAGCGCCACCACCAGACCATGCACCCACAGGCCCCCGGTCAGGTCGATGGCCGCCATGACAAACCAGTATATAAGGAATCCATAGGCCGCAAGATAATAAGGCAGGCAGGTGTCAACCCGATCGCCCGCATACGCTGCGTGCCGGACGCTGGCCGTGCGGGTCCAGACCCGATGCAGAGAGACCAGCGCGCCACCCAGGTTTACCGGCAGCAGCAGCAGTTTCAAGGCATAAGCCCGCAGGCTATCGCTCCACGGGTAACCGGCGTGTTTCAAATCCCGCGCCAGCAACAACGCGTAACCCAAGACCGCCGCGCCCAACCAGGCGTTATAGAATGCACCAGGCAGTGACAAGGAAAAAAACACGAGCAATGCAAGGTTGGTGCCCTGTGTCGAGATCTGTTGGTGGATGCGCAGCAGGCCCGCCAGGGGCTGACGCCAGCCCTGGCGCCACCAATAACCCAACAATCCCGGCAGAGTTACCAAGCCACCATCGTGCCAGCGCCGGTAGCGTGCCGCGAGGGCGTTCATATCCGCCGGAGCGCTGGTCCAGGCCAAACGCTCGGGGTGGCTGGTGACACGCCAGGCATGGCGCAACAACCGCATGCTGGTGGCCGCGCCGCCGCACGCGCGGCTGCCGCTGAAATAGCGGGTGACGCTCAAACCTCTTTCCAGCTGGGTACACGCGATCGCCTGCAGCGCCGATTTGCGTATCAAACCACTCTCGTCCACCCAACTGGCGGCGTCGTGCCGCGCATAACCGAGCAGCACGCTGCTGCGCAGATCCATGAGGGCACCCGCGACACGTTGCAGCATGAGTCCGGTGTTGGGCGCGGGGTGTCCGGGTATCTGGGTGATCGCGGTTTTTTCCCGGCCCGGCTGCTGCATGAAGTGGACGAGCTTCAGCAGGCTATCCGGCGCGATATAACTATCGGCATCGAGCACCATAAAAAAGTCGGCGTCGGGCACGTTGAAATAGGTGCTGAAAGAATCACCCTCCTCCAAATAGCGCTGTCCGCCCTCCAGGCGCTCGTGAAAACTTTTACCAGTCAACCCGATGTAACCATTGAGATTCATCGCCCGACCCGGGGCATGCGACAAATTGGCATAGCGCGTGCGCTCGAAGCTGGTGATCTCGACGGAGAACAAAGCCGCCAGACGCCGGTATTCCATGGCGATGAGCTCGGCGCCCGGCGCGGCGCGCGTGCCCGCCAGACGCGCCTGCCATACCTGCGCGCGCGTCAGGTGTTCGTTGCACTGCCGTTCCAGCACCTTCTCGACGAAGTGGCTATCGACATGATCGTCGCCTGGATGGCGTTGCGCGTAACTTCTGTAGTACTCCGCCGCGTCCAGGTTGAATTCGGTCAGCAGCCTTTGCTCCATAATGGCATCCATCGGACCGGCCGCCTGGCGCGCGCGGAATTCCGTCAGTGCCTTGTTGAACTTGTCCGCTGGCGCCTGCAGGGATTGCTGGATCCTGCGCGTCAGTGCGCGCACCGCCTGACTCTGGGCATCCCCGCCCAGGCTGTCGTCGATGAGCAACACCACGCGTCGCTGGGGATAGGTCTGCAGCGCCGCCGACATCAAGGCGCGCGCCAGCATCGACTCGTCTCCACCCTGGCAAGGAATGAGTATAGTGACCGCGGGCGCCGGACCGGCAAAATACGCCGCCAGTGCATGGTCATTGACGGGGACATGCCCGGCCTGCTTTTTCTGCGCGGCCGTGCGCGCGGTGAGGTGCATAAGGGTATTAAAAGCGAGCCAGACGATCACCAGCAGCAGCAAACTATCCCGCGCCAGTTCCGCCCAGCGATGCGCATGCAGATGTGTGAGCAGCAACGAGGCGGGGTTGAAGGCGGTGATCACCGCGGCCAGCAGCACCATACCCATGACCACCCAACCCAGATCCCTCGCGTGCAACGCAGCACGGATATCGGACAGGCGGACAAGCTGCATCCCTTGGCGCAGGGCCTGTATTGGCGCACGCAACCAACGCTCCTTGAATACTCCTGTCGTCATTATTTTATGCTCCTTCCCTAGTAAAAACCTGAGTCTCGATATCCTGTCCCGGGCCAGACCCAATGGCCTCAGGTGACACGGCCATGGCGTGCGCCAGGGGAAATGCCCCCTTCACCGACCTTCGATCTACCGGGCCGCTCTTCTCTTAATTAATTAAGGAACGGAGGGGATCAGGACATGCGGACACAAGCAGTGCACAAACCGATGCGGGTAAAAGCCCGAATCACCGGGGCGATCATCCCGGGGTGTTGCAGCAACGCTGCCACGGGTCTCGCCACCTGATGCATTCTACGAAGATAGCGCGGCGGCGCGCAAACCATGCGCGGCATGGCGGACCAATGGCAGGCCTCTGCCGATGGTCGGTGATCCGACCCGCCACCCGGGGCGATTATTCGGAGGGCGGCGCCTTGCCATAGATGTCGTCAGCGTAGCGGCCGATCCATTCCAAGGCCGCCTGCTGACTGGTGAGGTGTCGGCCTTCCTTTTCGAACACCCGTTTACGGTAATCGTCGATGCCTTGCACCATGGCCACCACACGCTGGCGAAAGGCCGAGTCACTGCCGACAAACTCGACGCCGATGGTGTATTCCAAACCTTTCTGAGTGCACCAGACCACCCGGCCGGCGAAATCGAATACCGGTTTATTGAGTGGAATGCGTATGCTGACCACCGAACCCGTCTCCAGAGGCTGCATGGAGTTAAAGGACAGACCGCCCTCGCTGATATTGTTGAGGTAGCTCGACTCACTCGCCACCAACTCCTCGAACAACACCTTGACCGGCAGGTCAGAAAGGTGGCGTGGGTATTTGCGCGTAATGGGGTTGTGGGGCATACAAACCTCAGACCGTAGCGTGAAAACACTTTTCTTCCCAGACCTATTTTCATTCTAACGTATCCCGCCGGAATAAAAACACAGGCGTTCACCCAGCCAGCCCGCGCCAGGGTACAATGGCCAAAACGGGCGACCCCATGACCGACGACGATTCCCCCAGCAAGACGCAAAAGAAACAGGAAATGCAGGCCCTGCAGGCCACCGGCGAGCGCCTGGTGCAACTGTCGGAGGAACGCTTGCGGAAATTCAACTTGCCCGATGACCTGTTGACTGCCCTGCTCGAGGCCAAACGCATCAACGCCCACGGCGGCCTGCGTCGGCAGCTGCGCTACATCGGTAAACTCATGCGCGGGGTGGACATGGACAAACTCGCGCGAGACCTCGATGCCATCGGCACCACCAGCGCGCAGCAGGACCGGCTACTGCACGCCACCGAGCAATGGCGCGAGCGCCTGCTGACGGAGACATCCGCCCTGGACGAACTCCTGCGCACCTATCCCGAAGTCGATACGCAATCGCTACGCACGCTGTTACGCAATATTAAAAACGAACCCGCCGATCGCCCGTCCAAGTACCGACGCACATTGTTCCGCCTGCTGCATGCTTTGCTGGAATCGCGGCACAAGGATGCCTCTGCGCCGAAGTAGTGGTATTTTTTTCCTGGGCATGGGCCTTCCCTGGCTTCCAGGAACGCGGTAGCCCGCTGCCACTTTTTCTGAGAACGTCGGCAAACCACCGCAGTTCGTATAAATATTACGCGCTCGCACTGATCTCAAAAACGACGTATTACCAGCAAAGCGTCTGACAGGAATATTGGCGATCACTAATACACTGCTCAGGAGCCTGCGGAACCCATGGCGCAACCGGAAGAGTCAGGGTAAATTGAACCCATCCTTAATAAAAAAGAAACCATCGTCGGAGCGACCGGTATCTGCACGGGAAGGTGCTATTCACCCTCCACGCTGATCTTAACGATGGCATGAAACAACAGGCAGGCGGGTTATCATGCTGGAACCATCGCAACAACGCTTCGTGTCGCCATCTGAACCGCGGAGCGACACCAAAAAATCACTGGTGTTCTGGGCGGCAGTTGGCTTCGTCGCGGGTTTTTCGCCCATCGTTATTTTTTTCATCTTTGTCGGCGCCACAAAAAACGACAGGCCCCTGCAACTACCGGCACGGCAGGCGACGCTGGCCAGTAGACAAAGCCTCCCGGCCGCGGCTGAAACCGCCGCCATGCCAACACCTCCTATCGCCACAGGCCCACCGCTCCCCGCGAGTCATGCTCAACCAGCCCATGGCATTGAACCTGGGCATGGATCGGATGCCAAGTCTGCGGAAGTTCAGGCCCGGCAGACCAAGCTGCCGGCCGTGACGCCCACGCCCAACGTGACGCGTGCACCCCTAACACCCATCTCCCTGGAGGAAGCGTCGAAGCCCATCCAGCCCACGCACGCCGCCACGCAAGCGAACAAGACCGCGGCCATTGCCCCGCCAGGCATGAAAAAACACCCGGCCGGAAAAAATGCTTAAACGCGACACCAGAACGAAGAGCGCGGCGGTGACGCCGGCGAAGCGACCGCCGGCGTCACCGCCTGAACGCAGCGCTGGCATTCGACAGCGACCTGAAGATAAAGTGGAAGCGATTATCGACACTCTTGTTTACCAACGATGGGAACAAAATACTTCTGGGGCCGCTTTTCCCGAGGCCCGCGCGATCGAATGCACCACTAATAAGAGCGATGTGGTGTGCTGGACGGATGCATTAACCGGAAAATTTAATTCCAGCACATATCGTTACAAGGTAAAATTGATTTTAGATAAATTCCACGCGGATAAGCAGTTCATCATGACCTATCGAAATTTGATTCTGAAGGGCGGCGGAAAATCCGCTGACGAAGAAACCGGTAGCCTTGGCTCATTGCCTGAAGCGATAAGACCTGGCTGGGCGCCCATGATCCATCGCCTGCCCTGCCAGCTTGCAAGCCACGCTGAAATAGTCTGCAACCCCACCGGCGAGAATCGGTTTGTTTTGAAGGGTACAGAGGTGCAGACGCGTTCCGAAAAATAGTGGGTTATCACGCGGGACCCAGGGAACACGAGACACGCACACGGCCGACACATCGTCAGGTCTTGATCCGATATCCCGTCTTGAATATCCACCACAGCACCACAAGACACAGCGCCATGAAACCCAGCGTCATACCCAGGCTGATCGCCACACTGACATCGGCCACGCCATAAAAGCTCCAGCGGAAACCGCTCACCAGGTAGACCACCGGGTTGAACAGGGTGATCTTCTGCCACAGCGGCGGCAACATATGCACGGAATAAAAGCTGCCACCGAGAAAGGTGAGTGGTGTGATGATCATCATGGGGACGATCTGCAGCTTTTCGAAACCCTCGGCCCAGACACCGATGATGAACCCGAACAGGCTGAAGGTCACCGCCGTGAGCACCAAAAAGACGATCATCCACAAGGGATGCGCGATGTGGAAGTCTATGAATACCCGTGCCGTGGCCAGGATGATCGCCCCCAGGATGATCGACTTGGTGGCGGCTGCTCCCACAAAGCCGATGACGATCTCCACGTAGGACACCGGCGCCGAGAGAATCTCGTAGATCGTGCCGGTAAACTTTGGAAAGTAAATGCCGAAGGAGGCATTGGAGATACTCTCCGTCAGCAAGGTCAACATGATCAAGCCGGGGATGATAAAGGCGCCATAGCCGATGCCGTCGATCTCCACCATGCGCGAACCAATGGCCGAACCGAACACCACGAAGTAGAGCGAGGTGGAGATGACCGGCGAGGCGATGCTCTGCATCAAGGTGCGCGCGGTGCGTGCCAGCTCAAAAATATAAATGGCGCGGATAGCGTGCAGGTTCATGGCCGTGCCCTCACGAGGCTGACGAAGATATCCTCCAGCGAGCTTTCACTCGACTGGAGGTCTTTGAAGTCGATACCGTGTTCATTCAACCGGCGCAGTAATGCGGCGATACCGGTTTTTTCGCTCTGTACATCGAAGGTGTAGGTAAGTTCGTTGCCGTCGGCGGAGAGTTCCAGCGGATGGCCGGCGAGTTCCGCGGGGATCGCGGCCAACGGGTTTTGCAGTTGCATCTTCAGCTGCTTCTTGCCGAGTTTCCGCATCAGCACGGTCTTGTCCTCCACCAGAATAATCTCACCCTTGCTGATCACCCCTATGCGGTCGGCCATCTCTTCCGCCTCCTCGATATAGTGGGTGGTGAGAATAATCGTCACACCGCTCGCCCGCAGGCCACGCACCATGTTCCACATATCCCGCCGTAGCTCGACGTCCACACCGGCACTGGGTTCGTCGAGAAACAGAATCTGCGGTTCGTGCGACAGGGCCTTGGCGATCATCACCCGGCGCTTCATGCCGCCGGACAGTGTCATGATCTTCGCGTCCTTCTTGTCCCAGAGTGACAGGTCGCGCAGCACCTTCTCGATATAGGCCGGGTTCGGCGCCTTGCCGAACAGGCCGCGACTGAAGCTCACCGTGGCCCACACGCTCTCGAAGGCATTGGTCGTCAGCTCCTGCGGCACCAGGCCAATCTTGGAACGCGCCGCGCGATAGTCCGTGATGATGTCATGGCCATCGGCCAGTACGCTGCCTTGGCTCGGATTGACGATACCGCAGATGACGCTGATCAACGTGGTTTTGCCCGCGCCGTTGGGGCCCAACAGCGCAAAGATCTCCCCTTGCTGAATATCCAGGTTGATATCTTTAAGCGCCTTGAATCCCGAGGCGTAGGTCTTGTTGAGATGGCGAACTGAGATGATGGACGGCACGCGCGCTCCGTAGGGTCGGGGTTGAAAAGTGTGATTGTAGTCCGGATGGATAAAATAAACGACCGGTCTCTTCTGTCATGGCGAGGAGCAACGGCGTCGAAGCGATCGACCTGGGGGAGGCCCGCAAGGGCATGCCGGGGATGCGGAGATGGCCGCGGCCGGAAAAAATGCGGCACTATATTATTAATCGTGGATTTCGCCGGTAGTTAGACGCACTAAATCCGTGTTGCTGAATGATCATTACCATGGGTGTCCTCAACCACCGAAGGCGGTTGAGGTTGGCGTGCGTATACGCCGAAACTCTCCAGGCCCCGTTCCCGTGACTCGCTTGAAGGCTTTACTGAAAGCCGCTTCTGATTGATATCCACAACGCGCAGCGACCTCCGCTACATTCAGGCGATCGCGTTCCAGCCAGCAACGGGCAAGCTGCATGCGCCAGTCCGTCAAAAATTCCATCGGCGTCTGGCCAACCAGGGCGCCGAAATGCTCCGCGAAACTGGAACGTGACATAAACGCCCGCTCCGCCAGGGTATCCACCGTCCAGCTCCGTTCCGGTTCTTCGCACATGGCCATCAGGGCCGGGCGGATTTGCTTGTCCGCCAAGGCCACCACCAGACCGACAGATCGTTCGCCTTGCACCAATGAATGCCGGATTACGTAAAACATCAAGGCATCCGCCAGGCGATCCAGAATGGCGGGGGCGCCGATGCGGTCGGCTTGCGTTTCAGAAAACAACAAATCGATTAATGCACGAAATGGCGTTGCCCCCGCCTCTCCCTCGCTGCGAATCACGAGATAGTCCGGCAACATCGCAAACACGTGTCGATACGCATTTTTGTCAACAATGAGATAGCCGCAAAAAAGCGCGGTGCCGGGCGCCTCGCTGTTGTGCTGCACCTGGTGTGGCTTGGAGATTTTACCGTACTGGGCAGGCATGTCGGATGATGACGTTAAAAGGTGAGACGCGTCGTGCGGCAGGACAACCACGTCTCCCGCGTACAACCGCACAGGCTCGCTTAACCCCGGCAAGCGGAACCAGCAGTCGCCATGACAAACCACATGCACGTTGATATGGCCCGTCCCTGAGGTGTCCAAAAACCAGTCATCGCAAATCTGCCCGCGATAGTAAACCTCGGAGCGGAAACTGATCGTCCGTAGATATTTGTCAAAAACCCGCTTGGCCTCCGGGTCGAGGTCACTATCTGGACGATCGGACATAAAACTCCTTTACGCGAACATAGTGGCCAACCAATTGGATCGCTACAGTACATCTTGTCGTATCCACTTTCATTTATCAACGAGGAGGCAGCATGAACATACAGCAAATTTTTAATCGTCAAATTAATCTTAAGCAGGTTCTCAAGATACTGGTATTCGCGGCCGTCGCAACAGGCAGTATCGCGCCGCTTACCGTGTACGCGGTGAAGCAGACGGGCGGAGAATACAACACCATGTACGCCGGCCTGGGCGCCAAAGGCTACGATGTGGTCTCCTATTTCACCGACGGAAAACCGGCCCAAGGATCCGAGCGCAACACGCACGTTTACGGCGGCGTCACCTGGCAGTTCGCGAGTCCGGAACACCGCGATATGTTCGCGGCGAATCCGGTGAAGTACGCGCCCCAGTATGGCGGCTTCTGCTCTTGGGGCGCGGCCAGTGGCAAGCTGTTCGATGTCGATCCGGTTAATGGCTGGACCATCGTGGACGGAAAGCTCTATCTCAATTTTAACGCCGACATCAACAAAACCTTCGCCAACGATTCTTCTAAGTTCATCACCAAGGCGGACAAGAACTGGAAGAGTCTCAATCGCTGAATTTTATATCCATAACGTCATTATCTTTCCAATAAAGGGCAAATAAAATGAATAAGGTCGCTATTGTTATTCTCGCTGACACGAGTGAAGCCGACGGACTCGGACGCATTGTCAACGCCCTCATGGCGGCGAAAGAATTCGTGGATGGAAAAGATGATGTGCAAATCATTTTTTCCGGGGCCGGCACGAAATGGCTCGGCGAAATCGCCAACCCAAAGCACAAGCTGCATGAGGTTTATAAAAGCGTCAAGGGGAACATCGTGGGTGCCTGCGGTTTTTGTGCCTCGGCGTTCGGAGTCACGGATTCTGTCAAAAGTTGCGGTGTTCGTATCCTGGAGGAATACGGCACTAACATGAGCTTTCGTAAACTTCTGGAAAGGGGCTATCAGGTCATCACATTTTAACGTCCGATAAATAACCGCTGAACAGAACGTCGAACTGCCTCATCTTGGCTATTTGTTTTGCATATCAGGGCACGCCGAATTGACGTGCCCTGATACAACCGACCAGTAGCCAAAAACGCCGGCCATTATTTCACCGGCCGGTTTCGGTGACTCCGACGATTGGCCTCGGAAAAAGTCTTACGCAGGCTGGGTGAGGTTCCCCTTTATTTCCAGCCGGCTTATGCGCAACCGTCGACAGCTTACCGATTACCACATTAGCCCGTGCTCCAGGCCCGTGGCCGGCGCATCCCCGCGATCTTGCACACCTGCTGCATGTAGCCGTAGGGAAACAGCTCATACAAACGGTGTCGCGCGTTTTTGTTGTACCCGAGATCCTCCGCGAGATACTTGATTACAAACCTGGCATCGGCGGCCACCCGGTGTTCATTGAAATAGTTACGAATGAACTTCAATATTTTCCGGTGTTCATCGCTGAGTTTCAGGCCTTCTTTCTGAGCAAGCTGCACGGCGACTTCATCGTCCCACGCCTCGGGGTCCATCAGAAAACCCTGGTCGTCGGTTTCTATCGCCACACCCTTTACCTCGATCGTCGTCGTCATCATCGAACTCCTGTCTCTTGCATGAACCTGCGAGGACTTCCGGTTACCGAGGTCCTGGATGGCCTGGGTTCGGGGGGATACCCGCAGGATACCATCCTCATCGTCACTCATAGTGACAATATAAGGTAGCATTAATAAAAGACAAACGATATTTATTGGACTTTAATATCGCAATATCCGATATTAAAGTCCATGGATATGGATCAAATTCGCACCTTTCTCGCCGTCGCGGCCAACGGTAGTTTTCTGGAGGCCGCCAGCCGGCAACATATCACCCAGTCCACCGTCAGTGCCCGCATCCACAATCTGGAAAATGACCTCGGGGTCAAGCTGTTTATCCGTAACCGTTCGGGCGCCAGCCTGACACCGGCGGGCCGGCGTTTTTTACGCCACGCCAAATCCCTGGTGCTGACGCTGGAACAGGCGCGGCATGATGTCGGCCTGCCCAGCCGCTTTCGCGCCAGCATCACGGTGGGCGCGCGTATTGCACTGTGGGAAGGGTTTCTGCCGCAGTGGGTGGGTGGGATGCGTGCGACAGCGCCGGACATTTCCATCAGCAGCGAGATCGGCTTCGAGGAGGACCTGATGCGCCGCCTTATCGAGGGAACCCTGGACATCGGCCTGATGTACACGCCACAACACAGCCCCGGCCTGCAGGTCGAACACCTGTTTGACGACGTGCTGGTGCTGCTCACGACAGATCCCGCGAAACCCTGGCCGGGCCAGGACTACATCGCCGTGGACTGGGGGCCGGCCTTTTATGCGCAACACACCAATAGCTATCCTGACGTGGAACGCCCGGCGCAGGTCGTCAATATCGGCTGGCTGGGGATACAGCTGATTTTGACCAATGGAGGCTCTTGCTTCCTGCCCATGCGCATGGCCCGGCCGCTCATCCAAGAGGGCAAACTATTTCAGGTACCAGACAGCCCGCAGTTCCCGCTCCCCGCTTATATGGTCTTTGCGCGCGATAGCGACTCGTCCGTATTGGAACAGGCGCTGTCCGGCCTGCGCGCGCTGGCGCAGTCCGAGCAGGCCAAAGTCACTGGCGCCATCCAGCCTGTGGACGACCGCACGCGCCCGCTGCAGAGCTGACCGGTTAAACGTAAAATTCACAAGCTGACGGAACAGATTTCGTGTGCGCGCCCATCGCCACTACCGGGATTTTACCCGTGTGGAATCACGCTAGACCCTTGCAACGATGGGCCGGTCACCGCCGCCAACGTACTACACAGGAGCAAAAGACATGGATACCTTACGTGGCGTGGTCAGCAACCTGCACGCAACGGCCGGCGGCAAGCACATCGCCACCTTCATTCTCAACGGGGATGCTGTCCAGATACGCGCTGCCCAGCCCGCTGTGATCGCTGAAGGGGATGAGATCAGCGTCATCGGACCGCGTAAAAGCGGAATTCTGATTGCCTATGCCTACCGCAACCATACTCAAAACGTCCAGGGTAGCGCCGGTGCGCGCTCGCTCTTGATGTACTCCAGCAGTTTTATGTTGCTCACGCTGATCGCGGGCATTGGCCTGCATGCCTGGAACAACGCCAATACAGCGCTGGTCATCGGGTTGATGTTTGCCGCAGGCGCTGCCTATTTTTCCTTGGCGTTACGCATCCGCAGTGCGGAGCGCAGCGTGTTTGAACAGCCGCCTGGGTCAGGGAAAATTTAATATTCGAGACCGCGCAACGCAGGGGTCAACCCGGTAAGGCGAGTGTCCTTCATCATCCACCGCGCTCCACCTTAAGCGGGAGTGCCTCCCCCTCCTATCCAGGGTATACTCCCCCGCCAGACCCTCAGCTTGCCGGCATCCTCACTTTTTCACCACCCGACACGTGATCCGCCTCCTTCCTTTGCGTACCCTGTTCCAGCCCCGGCGACTGCGCCAGGCGTTGTTGTGGCTATTGCTGGCGTTGGCGGTGTTCACACTCTACCTCGATTTCTCGGTGCGCCACCAGTTCGAAGGCAAACGCTGGGCGTTGCCGGCGCGCGTGTATGCGCGCCCGCTGGAGCTTTATC
>JAYUFH010000276.1:0-1689 GCA_043738765.1 Pseudomonadota bacterium
ACGGTCACGCGCGTCATGATGATCTCGACGTAGCGTTTTTCCTCCAGTGTCTGGGTGAGGGCGGCGGCCAGGGTCAACAGGGTCTTGCCGGTGCCGGCGTGGCCCAGCAGCGTGACGAAATCGATTTCCGGATCCATCAGCAGGTTGAGGGCATAGTTTTGTTCGCGGTTGCGGGCGTTGATGCCCCAGACGGCGTGGCGCGCATTGCTGTAGTCCTTCACCACCTCGATGATGGCCGAGTCCTTTTCGATCTTGCGCACCACCGCCTCGAAGGCGCGCTCGCTGTCGTCGTACAGAAACTGATTGGGCAGCCACGTATGCGCCAGCGGCCCGCGCACGCGGTAGAAGGTGCGGCCCTGATCCTGTTTCCACGATTCCATATCCTTGGCGTGTTTATCCCAGAAATCCGCTTCCAGACGCGCCGACCCGACGAACAGCAGGTTGGTGTCATCCAGCACCTGGTCGTTGGTGTAGTCCTCGGCGCGCACCCGGAGGGCGCGCGCCTTGATGCGCAGATTGATGTCTTTGGTGACGAGCGTGACGTCCGCTTCCGGGTGTTGCTTGGCCAGGTCCATGGTCACGCCGAGCAGGGTGTTGTCCGGGCTGCCATCGGCCAGGCCGTCGGGCAGGTGGGTATGCACCGCATCCATATGAAAGTAGAGGCGACCGGCCGGGAGTTTCTCGCTGTAGGAGGGTAGCTGCAGCCCGTGGGTGATGTCGCCGTTCATTTTTTCTATGAGGTCGTCGATATAGCGGCTCACCTGGCGCACATTGCGCGCGACTTCCGACATGCCTTTCTTGGCGTGGTCGAGCTCTTCCAGCACCACAATAGGCAGATAGATGTTGTGTTCTTTAAATCGGAATAGCGCCGATGGGTCGTGCATGAGGACATTGGTGTCCAGAACAAAAATCTTTTTTCTCTCTTGAGTCATGCGCTTTCCCGCTAGATGGGTAATAAAACCGTGGGTGCTGCGGTGAGCCCTGGTTACTTGTATTTCTTCAGGGACTCGAGGAGGTGCGCGATATGCCCATCGACTTTTACCCCACGGAATTCCTCACGCAGGATGCCTTTTTTGTCGATGATGAAGGTGCTGCGATCGATGCCCAGGTACAGCTTGCCGTCCTTGTTCTTCTCGCGCAGTACGTCGTAGGCCTTGCAGAGTTTTTCGTTTTCATCCGACACTAGGTCAAAGGGCAGGCAGTGCTTGTTTTTGAAGCCCTCGTGCGACTTCAGTGTGTCGCGCGAGACGCCAATTATCTCTGCATTCAATTTTCTGAATTCCTCGTAGCTGTCGCGAAAATCCTGTCCTTCCGTGGTGCACCCGGGGGTGCTGTCCTTGGGGTAGAAGTACAGAACGACGGTCTTGCCTTGCAGGTCGGACAGCTTGTAGACCTGATCGTCCGTGGCGTGCAGTTCCATATCCGGGACCGGTTGGCCGATTTTCACTTTACTCATACGTTACTGCCTCCAGATAAAAAATTAATAACGCGTCTGACGAATAATCCGCACAGTTACGTAGGGTGGGCATCGCCCACCAGCGTGCCTTAACGTGGCCCCGTCCGGTGGGCGATGCCCACCCTACCGCTGCTACAGCCGCGGTTATACAGAGTTACTGATCCGACCACAAAATAATGCGTACTGCTTTTCTCCCTCGACCTGCGGGTTGTGCCTCCCCGAAGGGGGCGCAG
>JAYUFH010000277.1:0-1686 GCA_043738765.1 Pseudomonadota bacterium
TGCCCCCTTGGCAGTAGTGATGCAGTTCCAGCTCGTCAATCCGAATGCAGCCGCAGTGCCAAGGAGAGGTCGAACACACCGTCGGTGGTTGCAGCATAACCCGCCAGCCGCGTAAACGGCCGAGCCGCTTCGCCCAGATGGTCCAGCACCAGGACAGCGCCGGTGAAATCGTGCGCACGGGTGTAGTCGTTCACGGTGATCACCGTCTCGATGCCGGCGCCGCGCGCGGCACGCAGGCCGTTTTCCGAATCCTCAAACGCCAGACAGTCCGTGGGCGAGAGCCCCATCTGCGCCAGGGCGTAATTAAAAATATCCGGTGCCGGTTTTTTTGCCGGCACCACGTCGCCGGCGGCGATGACCTCGAACCAACCCGCGGCGTCCGCCGATAAGGCGTGTCGCAGGAGCGCCGTGACATTGGCCGGCGTAGTGGTCGTGGCGATGGCCAGTCGCATGCCGCGGCTACGGGCCTCGCGCAGCAGCCGCTCCACGCCGGGACGCAGTGGAATCTCACCACGCGCTAGGAGTGCAGCGTAGTGCCGGGTCTTGGCCGTATGCAGGCGTGCCACCAGCGCAGAAAAATCCGCAGGCTTGCGGTAGTCCGGGCGGTAGCGCTCGACATAAAACTTCATCCGCTCCTTGCCGCCAGTCACCGCCAGCAATTCACCATAAAGCGCCACATCCCAGTGCCAATCCAGTCCCGCCTCGGCGAAGGCCAGGTTGAACGCCGGGCGGTGGCCATCCCGTTCGGTGTCGGATAAAGTACCGTCTACGTCGAATATTAGGGCTTTCAGCGGCATAATTTACCTAGTGGTTCCAATCGTCCTGAGAATGTGTATTATCGCTCAAACGCGGTATCCAAGTAATGGTATATTGTATGCTTGGGAAACTTCTTGCGCCCTACCCCCTTTTTCTGGTATAGATGCGCGCTTGATTTTTTTCTCACCGATCACGCCGACCTCGTGCAGGAGTAGATGAATGCCGGTTAGCAAGAAAAAAGATAACGCCAGCCCTCAAATCCACGGGATCAAGCCCTATGTGGAGAAGAAGGGCGAGAAGTACATGAACAAACGCATGCTGGATCACTTCCGCGAGATCTTGCTCGCCTGGAAACAGGAACTGCTGGAAGAAGTCACGCGCACCGTGCACAGCATGCAGGATGAAACCGCCAACCATCCCGATCCGAATGACCGCGCCAGCCAGGAAACTGACATGTCCCTGGAACTGCGCAGTCGTGACCGCGAACGCAAGCTGATCAAGAAGATCGAGGAAGCCAACGCGCGCATCGACACCGGCGACTATGGCTTCTGCGAAACCTGCGGTGTTGAGATCGGTGTGCAACGCCTCGAGGCACGCCCCACGGCCACCCTGTGCATCGACTGCAAAACCCTCGACGAGATCCGCGAGAAACAGATGGGCTGACACTGGCACGCGAAAAATAATAACTATCCACAAGGAGGGGGGCTTAAGGCCCCCCTCCTCATGTCAACTCCTGGGAGTCCCTTTTGTACAGCCTGCTCATCCGCAACGCCACCATCGCCCACCCCGACGGCAGCACGACTCCAGGCGACGTTGCGTGCGCGGCCGGCAAAATAGCCTGCATAGCTAAAAACATTTTTGCCCCGGCGGAAGAGACCATCGACGCCGCTGGTAAATTACTACTGCCTGGGGTGATCGATCCACAGGTAC
>JAYUFH010000278.1:0-1683 GCA_043738765.1 Pseudomonadota bacterium
GTGGAGCATCTGCTGGCCGCGCTGCTGGATAATCCCAGTGCCGCGCGCGTTATCCGCGCCTGCGGCGGCAGCATCGACGACCTGCGGCGCAATCTGGTCAACTTTCTGCGTGAAAGTGTTCCCAGTCTGCCGCCGGACAGCGAGACCGATACCCAGCCTACCCTGGGCTTCCAGCGTGTGATCCAGCGCGCCGTCCTGCATGTCCAGGGTGTGGGCAAGAAAGAGGTCACCGGCGCCAACGTGCTGGTGGCGATCTTCGGCGAGAAGGATTCCCATGCGGTGTATTTTCTGCACAAACAGAACATCAGTCGGTTCGATGTGGTGAATTTCATTTCCCACGGTATTTCCAAGGTGCCGGGGGAGAGCCAGCCCGAATTGCCCGCGCCGGAGGAAGGCGAAGACGGCACGGTGGCGCCGGAGCGTAGCCCGCTCGACATCTTCACCGTCAACCTGAACGAGCGCGCCCGCGCCGGCAAGATCGATCCATTGATCGGCCGCGACCACGAAGTTGAGCGTACCATCCAGATCCTTTGCCGCCGCCGCAAGAACAATCCGCTGTTTGTCGGTGAAGCCGGTGTCGGCAAGACCGCGATCGCGGAAGGCCTGGCCAAGAAGATAGTGGAAGGGGAGGTGCCGGAGATTCTGGCGAACAGCACTATCTATTCCCTTGACATGGGCGCGCTATTGGCGGGCACCAAATACCGCGGCGATTTTGAAAAGCGTCTGAAGGCGGTACTGCACCACCTGAAGAAACATGAAAACGCCGTGCTCTTTATCGACGAGATACATACCATCATCGGCGCGGGTGCCGCGTCCGGTGGCGCCTTGGACGCGTCCAATCTGCTGAAGCCGGCGCTGTCCTCGGGCGAACTCAAGTGCATCGGTTCCACCACCTATCAGGAGTATCGTGGGATCTTCGAGAAAGACCGCGCCTTGTCACGCCGTTTCCAGAAGATCGATGTGAATGAGCCCAGCGTGGAGGAGACGGTGCTGATCCTCAAGGGGCTTAAGTCCCGCTTTGAGCAACATCATGGGGTCAAGTACACCAGCCCGGCGCTGCACGCCGCCGCGGAATTGTCCGCCCGCTATATCAACGACCGCTTCCTGCCGGACAAGGCCATCGACGTGATCGACGAGGCCGGCGCCAGCGTGCACTTGTTGCCGCCGAGCAAACGCAAGAAAACGATTGGTCTGAGCGAGATCGAAGAGATCGTCGCCAAGATTGCGCGTATCCCGCCCAAGAGCGTGTCGTCTTCCGATATGAAGGCGCTGCGCACCCTGGAGCGCGATCTCAAGCTGGTGGTGTTTGGTCAGGACGCCGCCATCGATGCGTTGACGACCTCGATTAAAATGTCGCGCTCCGGTTTGGGCAGTCCGGACAAGCCCATCGGCTCGTATCTCTTCTCCGGCCCCACGGGCGTCGGCAAGACCGAGGTCACGCGTCAACTGGCGAAGGTGTTAGGCCTGGAGCTGATCCGTTTCGACATGTCGGAGTATATGGAGCGTCACACCGTGTCGCGTCTCATCGGCGCACCCCCCGGCTATGTCGGCTTCGACCAGGGTGGACTGATGACGGATGCCGTCCACAAACACCCGCATGCGGTGTTGTTGTTGGATGAAATCGAGAAGGCTCACCCCGACGTGTACAACTTGTTGTTACAGGTCATGGATCACGGTACGCTG
>JAYUFH010000279.1:0-1672 GCA_043738765.1 Pseudomonadota bacterium
TCCGCTGGCCGGGACGCTCAACCATTCCGGGGGCTTGCGCGGCCCCATCCGGGGCCACGGTCCCCGCCAAATGTTCAAAGCCGAAGTCATCCACCGTCGGAGCTATGCCCGAAAGTTGGTGACGGTCTGATCAGGCGGCTTTGATTTCGTGCTTGATCCCGTCGCGGAATTCAACCCCCTGGATGATTTCGGGCAGGCGGTTCTGACCATCGAGTTTACGCCATTTCTTCTTGGCGGACAGCATGAGCTGGTGGGTCATGGCCAATGCCGTCTGGCGGCTGAGGCAGCCTTTGGTCTTGGTCGTTCGGTGGCGGACGGTGGCGAAGGTGCTCTCGATCGGGTTGCTGGTCCGTATGTGCTTCCAATGCTCGGCCGGGAAGTCGTAGAATGCCAGCAGATCGGCGCGGTCCTTGGTCAGGCAGGTCACCGCACGATCATATTTCACGCCGTAGGCCTCGATGAAGAACCCGAAGGCTGCGTCAGCATTGGCCTTGGTTTCCGCCATCCAGATGTCTTTCAGATGCACCTTGGCTTTTGGTTGGATCGATTTTGGCATCGCGTTCAGCACATTGGCAGTCTTATGGACCCAGCAGCGCTGGACCCGGGTCTTGCCGTAAACCTCGTGCAAGGCAGCCCAGAACCCCATGGCACCATCGCCTACGGCCAGCTTCGGCGCAGTCTCCAGCCCCCGATGCTTCAGATCGAGCAGCAGCTCGCGCCAGCTCTGGGTGCTTTCACGAAAGCCGTCGATCAGGCCCAGAACATCCTTGTTGCCCCATTCATCCGCCCCGATAATCACCAGCATACATTGGCGATCCTCGTCCAATCTGGGCGTGAAGTAGACACCATCGGCCCAGAAATACACATAGCGCCGCGCCGACAAATCGCGCTTGGACCAGCGTTCATAATCGTCCCACCAGTCCGCCTTCAGCCGGGTGATGGTGCTGGCCGAAAGGCCCGGCGCATCAGGTCCCAAGAGCGCAGCCAGGGCTTCAGAGAAATCTCCCGTGGAAACGCCCTTGAGGTAAAGCCAGGGCAGCAATTCCTCGATCGACTTGGCACGCCGCAGATAGGGCGGCAGGATCGTCGAGGTGAACTTCAGCCGTCCGCCCTCTGGTGCCCGATCCCGCACCCGGGGCACCTTCACAGGCACCGCGCCGATCCCGGTCTGAACCTCGCGCTCGGGCAGATGACCATGACGGACCAGTCGGCGACGACCGGAGGCATCGGTCTGCTCAGCGTGGATCGCAAGAAACGCGTTCAACTCGGCCTCGACCGCCTGCGCGATCAAATCCCGCGCGCCCTGGCGCAGCAAATCCGTCAGTGGGTCGGGCGAAAATCCTTCTGGCGCGCGAAACGCGACAACCGTATCCTTCGTCATGTGGCATATCCCTTTCTCTGCGAGAACTGCGGCTCGTCAACAACGCCTTGATATGCCACCCAATCTCCCCGTCACCAACTTTTGGCGATAGTTCGAAAGTCTTCGGGCGGGCCTTTTTGATGCGCAGGTGGCGGTCGTAACCGACATCGACGAGGCCGCCGTAGGCGCCAGCCGTCCGAGACGATGACGGCTTCCAACGCGATACGGTCCCGGATAAGCCGTCAAGTGTCGGCTTATTCGTGTCAGGCACGATCTCGGTGAACACCCGGCCGTCGCGCGATCGAAGACCCC
>JAYUFH010000280.1:0-11890 GCA_043738765.1 Pseudomonadota bacterium
CGAGCAGGCTTGAGCAGCACTGAGCGGGATCGGCTATTGCGGCGGGAAAATTCAAAGTGGAAGTACGTGGAGGTGCGCTGCAGCGAGTACCTCAACAACATCGTTGAGCAGGACAATCGAGTCATCAGGCGATGCTGCGCGTCGATCACGATCTCGGGGATCGAACTGGCTCATCGGATCCACAAGCGGCAGTTCTCGCTCGGGTTTGGCCGCCGTCCCCAGCACTGGTCCGTCAAGCAGCAATGGGAGCGGGCTCTGGCGTAACTCACTCCGGGCACAACCGCGGATTAAACTGTTGTCGCGTCCACGGATGCACCAGAACTTTCAGAACAATGCTCAGAGTGAAACCGAGAACTACCGTTGCCTTAGACCAGCTTATCTCCGGCCGCCCGCGGATTGCTACTACATCGGGTCGTTGCCAGCCGCCACAGGAAATTCTTCGTAGGTGGCATCATCTGCTATGCACAGACCGAGTGCTCGGTCGCTGGCACGACGCAAATTCATTTGCGTGGGATCTTCGTTCCAAATGACCACGAACACCGCTGCAATCGCACGATGGACAATCTCACGGAGTAATCTCGACGCGACCAATTGATAGACGGCGGCCCTTGGATAGTCAATCGTTCCACGCATGTACGTGGCACTCAACACCGCGACCGCTTGCCGGTCGGCATCGCTCGTGCCGCTGCGGAGCTCAAATGAAAGTGCGCTAGCCTGATCTAGCAACTGTGACAGGTTTTGCCCATATTCTCTCAGCTTGTCTTCAGCGAAGTCCTTGTAAAGCAAGTGAGCCTTGAGCGCGAGCTCGAGCGAACGGCCGAGCAAGAAATGCAGTGTCCGGGCCGAGATGTTGGTCCGACCGCGGGCCGAATAAGCATCCGCGGCCGCGGCCACCGCCATCGCCTGGTGCAATAAGCCCGCTCCAGTTAGCCTCTCGTTGCCGGCAGCTTGTGAAAACTGTGGATCTTTGATCAGTGCTCCGTTTAAGCCAGATGTCGTTGCGCCCGCAGGCGCCAAGTGGGTGCCGTTGCCGATATCCGCTTCGCGACGGTTGCGTACGGCTGTGCGTCTGACATTGCGGCGTCTCCCACTTACGCCTTGTATTCCGCGGACAGTCATTTTTTACTGCCTGGTATAAGTTCCGAGTCATTTGTGGGTGGCGTGGAGTTGCCGGGTTTGTTTCCAGCTTTTGATTGGCTGCTTTTAGCTACGGCAAAAGGCTCTTCAACAATCGATAGCGCTGAAGTATCAGGTGGCTCGTCCGAATCACTTGCCCGTGATCGTGTCCACACCGCGTTTCCCAGCGAATCATGTTCTACACGACCACTCGGTCCGTTTGTGCGGCGGCGTCGCGACAGGCGCCTCATTTTAACAGTATCTACCATTCAGGCTGCTCGCTCGCGGCTCCCAGCCCGTGAATGAACTGGTACACCTGCGTTGGAAGGCTATTTGCTGCGACGCCTGGATGCTGTGAAATCAATCACGTATGAGCCCTTATTATGGTCCGAAATCCCGGTTTTCCGCGCCAGGCGACCCGGCCTTTGAGATCGCCATCACAAGACCACTACAAGTACTCCCCCTGCCGCGTCAATCGAAGCGGCTCCTATCCTTTCGCCTTCCACCCAACACTCAAGCATCAGGGCCAGGTTTTCCAGCCACATGGTCAGCGTCATGTACAGAACAGATTTGCTGCAGGCGCAGGCTTGGAGCCCGGTGGCTTGGGCGATGAACGTCTTGCCGACGCCGGCTTGGCCGATCAGCAGCACGGGACGCGCATCGTGGAGCCATTGCAGGCTGTAGAGCCTGCTCCAAAGCTGAGGCTCGCGACCGAGTGGATTGGGTCAGATGTACTCGTTGGGCCGGGATGCCGGCGGATCGACTCCGAACAGATTTTCCTAGTCGCTTTACGTCGAATGGCCAGCTTCCCGCTGATGACGAATGGCGAGCACCAACACGACATCTTGCTGTTGCTCATGGCTATAGAGCGCCACATAGCCACTCTTACCGTAGGAGATCAGGATTTCTCTCAGCCGCGCCTCACATGGTCGGCCGACCAACGGGTGTCGCTCAAGAATCTCGATCCCGTCTCGAATGACGTCAATCGCCGCAATGGCGGCCTTTGCTGCATCCTTAGCGAGAAAATCAGCCAATCGCTCCAGGTCGGCAAAGGCGTGTCGGGAGTAAACTACTTCCGCCACGTTCGCACTTTCGGTCGCGCTACCCGCTCGCCACGGACGCGAGCAGCCATATAACGATGCACATTCGCCGCTGCGAAACCCTCCCCGCTCGTAAGCGCTTCGGAATGCGCAGCCATTGCTTCGGCAACAAATGCCCGGCGCTGTTCGTCCATTCGAGTTTGGTGTTCGATCGCCTCCAGCATAAATGCGTGGGGCGATTTATCGGCTGCTTTGGCTGCCGCCACGACCCGCCTCTTGAGGTCTGCGGCAATCTTAAGTGTAGTCGCTACAGGGGTGCTCATAACTCGTTCCAGCAACAGGTAATACTATAGTAACACCGCCGGGATCGTCATTCAAGACGCCTCCGACTTCTGGAAAATCTCGCGCTGGGGTGCCCGATTGCCATCATTGGCGACCGTCAGCAACGGGGCCGAAAGCGGCCGGATGGCCTTCCCGATTCTGGCCGTTCCGCGGCCCAATCCAGCTTGATCAGACACTGGCATTGGGGTCCGAGCGGTGGGCTGTGCTACCGGTGTGACGCCCAAACTCCCGGCCTCGGTTCAAAAGTGATCGGCCTGGAGGAAAAGGCTAGGTGGTTGCGGGAGTTTTGCGGGAGTGGTGATGCTTTGTTGTGATCAGTGGTGACATTTGCAACCATGTCCCGGCAGCAGTGGTTACGTAAGTCTCTGATCCAACTACAAAGAAAATTTCGTCCAATCTACTCGTCGATCGCTTCAGCCAGCTACGAACCAGAGGGTCGGAGTTCGAATCTCTCCAGGCGCGCCAAATTACCATTGTCAGATCGGTCACTTCCGTAAGCTCAGCTCAACCGGGTTCTGGTGCATCTGCGGACATGCGCCCGCGTGCCGACGCTCAAGCGCCGCGCGCATTGTACTCGAGGGCAAAGGTGGCTTCGTGGGCGGCCTCACTCGAGGCGTGGCGCCCCTAACGGATAGCGCCGGGCGGCCGGGGTGAAGCCGGGCGCTAGTCCGCCCTGGCGTATCGTGCCTAGAAGCGCCATGTCGATGCGCTCTTATTCGGCGCGCACGTGCAGGTGATCCATGAGTGTGACGCCTGCACCGGCGCCATGTAGAAAGTCGCTGCGGCTATGGCTCTACTCCACGGACGCGCCACCGAGCCTCTGCACATTTACGGTCAGCTTCACTTTGTAGTAGTAATAACCGGCCTTGGCGAATATTTCCAGCGGACCCAGTGGCAGCGCGGTGATTACCGACGGTGCGAACCCCGTGGCGTGCACGCGGCAGGTTCCATTGGAGCCGGTCGCTGTGAACCTGTCGCCCGGGATGCCCGGATCACAATCGCCCGGTCAGCAGCAGAACGACGACGATGATGAGTATCAGACCGAGGCCGCCGCTTGGGCCGTATCCCCAACTGCGGCTGTGCGGCCATGCGGGGATGGCTCCAACCAGCAGCAGGATAAGGACGATCAGCAGAATGGTTCCTAGCACGGCAATACTCCTTCTGGGGCGGGTCCGCGAAGTCAATGTCCACGGGTAAGGTGAGATCCTTATGCTTCCGGCACCTCATCGTCTGTGCGCTCTCGTACACAGCAATGGAGGATCTGGTGCATCCGTGGACGCACAAACAAACCAACTCCCGTCAAATGCCCGTCGGCGGTAGATCGCATCGCGGGGAATCGGTCTGACCAGCTCGCTCAGTGCGATAGCGCACCGACCAGGCATAGGGCGGTTCAACACACTGGCCAAGGTCGATTGCAATACTGGGATATTCGGGAGCCCGTCGGTGAGCACATTAAGATTGGTGGCTATTCAATTGATCGTCGGCGGGGGAATCATGCTGATGGTGAATTCGAGAAAGGCGAGAGAGCCGCCGCCATCATGGCGGGTTTGAAGCTCGGTCTTCTGGCAGTTGGCCTGACGGCCGCGCAGTTAGGGTTTGCTCAGCAACAGTCCAAGCTCGATAGCCCGGCACAGAAAGAGGCGCCCACCGCGTTCGCCGGCAAGGAGCCGGCGCCGGTACTACATTGGGGAGCTGGTCGAGGTAAGAGCTTTGCGGTCCCCGCCTATGAGATTCTCGGCGAAGAATTTCTGCTGAATCGCTTCGACCATTACAAGATTGATGCGGCGACCTATGCGTCGCCATTTTCAAATTTTCGGGACAACGTGCACAAGCGGTGGGTGGTGGACAACGACAAGTTTGCCACGAACCAGTTTTCGCACCCCTACCAGGGCACGATCTATCAGGGAATGGCGCGCTCTGCCGGGCTCAGCTTCTGGGAATCTTTCGCCTACACGATGGGCGGCAGTCTGTTGTGGGAGTACGCGGGCGAGAACACCGCGCCCTCGATCAACGATCAGGTCGCCACCGGCATCGGCGGCCTGTTCTTCGGCGAACCGTTGTTCCGGATGGCCAGCCTCTTGCTCGAGACCAGCGGCAGCGGCAGGCCTGGGATCTGGCGTGAACTCGGCGCCGCAGCAATCTCGCCGGGCACGGGTCTGAATCGGCTGGCCTTCGGCCAGCGGTTTGGCGGCGTGTTTCCCAGCTACGACCCGGCCGTCTACACACGCTTCGATTTCGGTGCCAGCTTGAACAGTCATTACTATTCGAACGTCAACGTTAATGCCGACCTGAGCGCACCGCCTGCCTATCAGGCGCCGAAGCGCTACGCAGCGAGCGCCAGTTTCACGATGAGCTATGGACTTCCCGGCAAGCCTGACTACGAATACGCGCGGCCGTTCGATTACTTCAATCTGGAGTTCGTAGCAACCAGCATCAGTGCGTTCGAGAGCATCTTCAGCCGCGGCCTGCTGGTCGGCACGACTTACGAACTCGGTCCCAACTACCGCGGTATCTGGGGCCTGTACGGGACATACTCTTACGTCGCCCCGCAGATCTTTCGCGTTTCGGTCACCGGCGCGGCGCTTGGCACCACAGCGCAATGGTGGATTTCCCGGAAAGTTGCGCTCCAGGGCACAGGACTTATGGGCGCCGGTTACGGCGGGGGTGGTGTGATCCACGGCGCCGGCGTCGCTACAGCCGGCCCGCTGGGCGACGGTCAACGCGACTATCACTACGGCATGACGCCACAGGCGCTGCTCACCCTACGACTTATCTTTGGGGATCGCGTATCCATTGACACCTCGGTGCGGGACTACTACGTCAGCAAGGTGGCCGCGAGCGAGAGCACTGGCTCCGAGAACATCGGCCGGGCTGACATTTCGCTGACCGTGCGCGCCTATAAGCTGCACGGCATAACGCTGCGTTACGCCGAGTCCCGTCGCGACGGCACTTACGCCAGCCTTCCCACCTCCCATCAGAGCATCGGTACAGTGAGCATTGGCTACACGCTACTCGGACAGACTCGCGCAGGTGCGGTCGATTGGCGCCCAACGTCAGCCGGAGGACCCGATGTTCCGTAATGCTGTCGTCGGAAAGCTGATTCCCGCTACCGTCTGGGCAGTGCTCGGGCTGTATTGCGCCTCGGCGCGGGCGGAGAATGCAGGGACAGTGCGTGCAGGCGACATCGCCACGGTTCTTCTTCCGCTGGTCACTTTCGGCATTGCGTATGCGAAGCATGACGCCGAAGGTGAAAAGCAGTGGTTGCGCGATCTAGGGGTCAGTGTGGTCGTCAACACAGGCCTTCGAGTCGCGTTCAACCAGACCAGCTGGGGCAAGCGGCCCAACGGCTCCGACTATGGCTTCCCTTCCGGTCATGCCGGTTTCGTCTTCTCGCAGGCGGGATTCCTGCAGGAGCGCTACGGCTGGAAGTACGGCGTTCCAGTACTGACATTGGCCATGGCAATCAGCTACATCCGCGTGCGGGAAGACAAACATCATTGGCGCGACGTCATCGCGGGCGGCGCGCTGGGTTATGGTGCAGCCATGATCACCGTGACGCCCATCAAGGCTACCCATATCGCGCCGATCATCGGGCCGCATTGGCTGGGCATTCGCTTCGAGCGTTCCTTCTGAGTAGCGGAGCTACCTTGCGCTGCGCTCGAATACGACCTTGCCGTCGATGAGCGTCATGTCGACCGAAACGTTGTGGATCTCGAGCGGCGCGGTTTCAAAAAGATTCCCGCCCAGGACTACGAGGTCCGCTGCCAGGCCAGGGGCCAGCGAGCCGCGGTTCGCTTCATCATGCAGCAGGTACGCTGCGGCGCTGGTGTAGGCAACGATCGCCTGCTCGAGGTTGACGCGTTCCTGCGGGTTCAGCGGCTGATCTTCCTTACCGCTGGGATCCTTGCCGCCAGGGTAACGGTGCGTGAGTGCGGCCTCTATGCCCGCCAGTGGCGAGAGGTCGGTGACGGGCCAGTCCGAGCCCCACACCAGCGTCGCGCCCGAATCGAGCAGCGTGCGCATCTGCAACAGGCGCCGGCTGCGCTCCGGCCCAAACAGGCGCGGCGCCATGACCCCCTCCCAGGTGTCGTTGCGGCTCCACAGCGGTGACATGTTGGCGATCACGCCGAGCTCGCGGAAGCGCGGAATGTCGGCGCGGTCGACGAGACACAGGTGCGCGATCGTGTGGCGATTGTCGAGCGGCCCGTTGTGGCGGCGCGCTGCGGCGAAGGCATCGAGGGCGGCGCGCACGGCGGCGTCGCCCTGCGCATGCACATGAATCTGGAACCGCGCCGCGTCCAGGCGCGTGACCATGCGATTGAGCCGCTCCTGCTCCACGAACAGCTTGCCGCTGCCGAATTTCGCATCGTCGCTGTACGGTTGCAGCAGGGCGAGGGTGTGCGCAGCGTAGGCGCCATCGAGGAAGAATTTCACACAGCCGACCCGCATCCGTTGGCCGGCCAGAGCGGTGCGCTGTGCAAGGAATGTCTGGTATTGCGCCTCGTCGTCCTGCTGCGGATCGTAGACGAGGCAGAGCGCGGAGCGCTGCCGCAGCGCGCCGTGCTGGTCCAGAAACTGGTATGCAGCCATCCATTGAGGCAGGGTCCACGGATCCACCAGCGCCGTAATTCCCGACCGGGTCATTTCCTGCAGCGCCGTCGACATCCTGTCGACCTGCTCCGCAAGTGACAGCGGTGGAATGACGGCCTCAACCAGCTCCATCGCCGGCATCCAGTGCAGCATGCCAGTGGGCTCGCCGTGGCCATCGTGCTCGATGCGGCCGTTAAGGGGATTGGGAGTGGCGGCGGTGATGTGCGCGGCGGCCAGTGCGCGCGTATTGGCCCAACCCGCGGTGCCGCCGTTGTTGTACATGAACGCCGGCCGGTCGGGAACCAGCGCGTCGAGCATCGCGCGTGTGGGCTGGCCTTCCGGAAGGAAGGCGCCCTCATCCCAGCCGTCGCCCACTATCCACGGCTTCTCCGGGTGTGCCCTGGCAAATTTGCGGATGCGCTCGAATATGGGCTCGCGCTGCACGGGGCCGTGCAGGCCGAGTGCGGTGGCCTCCGGGTAGTAATCGCCCGGATGAACGTGCGAGTCCTGGAAGCCAGGCAGCAGCATGCGATGGTTCAGATCGATCACGCGCGTGGCAGGGCCGATGAAGGTACGCGCTGTGGCATCATCGCCCACATAGCTGATGCGGCTACCGGTGACGGCCAGCGCTGAGGCCCAGCTACGGGCCGCATCGACGCGGTAGACCGCTCCGTTCACGAACACGAGGTCGGCCGGGGTCGCCATCACCGACGCTGCGGCAGGACCGAAGGCCAGGAAGACAAGGAGCTGACGCAGTTTCGTTCCCAAGTTTGCTTCCATCGGCAAAATCTAAGCCCGCCTGAAGCGCACGACATAGCCCCGGTCGGCCGCGTGCTCGCCGCTGGCGCCGGAGCCGTAGAACGGTTTGTCTTCCAACGTCAGCCCGGCGATCTGCGCCGCGAGCTGCTCAAACCTGGCGGCAAAACCCGCCTGTTCATAGTGGCGCACGTTGATCGAAATCACCACCAGTCCGCCAGGCTGCGTGATCCGCAACACTTCATCCAGGGCGGCGGGGCCGACATGGCCGAGAGTGAAGGTGCCCGAGCTGACCACGCCGGCGTAATGAGCCTCCGGCACCTCGAGCTGCGCGGTGATATCGCCCCAGAAGAGCCGCTGGTAAAGGCCCTTTGTGGCAGCAACAGCGAGCATCTCGGGCGAAAAATCGGTGCCGTCGATCGGCGTTACACCCAAGGCCGAGAGCGCGGCGGCGACCAGTCCGGTGCCGGCGCCGATATCAAGAACGGGCCCGGCGCCGCCCGCCTGCACATACGCCATGCTCACGTGATGCGGCATGATGTAGTCCATGGCGGCGCCAAAAGTCTGGTCATAGGTCGCCGCCCAATCGCGGTACAGCGCCAGATTATCCTCGGGCGTGGCCAAGCCATAGGCGGCGTTCAGGGTGGGCGCGCGATCTGACATGGTTAAAGAGCTAGTCTGCCGAAGCTTCAAAATGCCTATTGATGATCGCGCGGAATACTCTCGTCCCACTTTTTCTCGCGCACGAGGACGCCATCCTTCAGCAGCCGGCGCACTCCGGTGTAGTAGAAATGGTCGCGATCACTGCGCCACACAACGCTGCTCTCCCATCGCAGGGTGCGCTCCTTGAGCTTGACCGTCGTGCTGTAGTCACCGCGCACCGACGTCGCTTCGGGATGATGGTCGTTAGCCTCGTGAGTGATTGTCTCCGTGTCGGACTCCTCGCCCCACGGGTAGCGGTGTGCGGAATTGTTCGTGGCCACGACCCTGGCGGAGCCGGTCTGTGGATTGTGTTCCACAGAGGAGATCTCCCCGTAGCCGGATGGCGTGCCCGTGTCGATCGGCTCGAATCCGGGAAGCGCATCGTCCCGCTCCTCAATAGGCAGAAAACTGGGGCGCGCACGTTCCTCCGGCGGGATGACGGGCAGCATCAGGCGTGTGGCTTCGGGTCCAAGATACAAGGTCGTGGTCATAGGGGCGGGCGTGGGCCACAGCATGGGCCACTGCGCATTGCTCACCGCGAAGCGCATTCGGTGGCCCCTGGGAAACACCCATGACGTGAAGTGCATTTCGATCTCCAGCGCAAAGTGCTCGCCAGGAACGATCGCCCTGGGATCACGCGCCGACAGGCGATGAGCCCCGTTCTGGCCGGCTGCTGCCACGAGTGTCGTCGTGCCGTCCGGAGCCACGTCGTTTAAGCGCGCGAACCAGTCGGCCTGCGGCGCGTCGGCCGACACCAGCAGCTGGGCGTGGGGCAGGCCAAGTATTTCTACGTCAGCATCGAGCGGTGGCGTTTCGTACACGAGACTGAAGGCATCGCTTGGCCGTTGATCGGGAGCCACGTCGCCGAACCACATGACCGGCCCGCCCACTTCGACTCCAGAGGTGGGTACATAGCGCAATTGCTCGGCAGTGGCTACGGGCGCAGTGTCGGCAAGTGAACGATCCGGCCGCGCAAAGAGTGTTCGCACGTGGGCGCGTGCGATCGGCCAGCCGTCCTCGTATCGCCAGTTGCCCGGCGCGCTCTCAAGGTAGGGCCCCGGCGGATGCCAGTTGCGCACGTACACGGCGAGGCGCGGCTCGTCCATGACGCCGGTGTCACGGCCCTTGAGCCAACGGTCAAACCAACGTACGGCTTCGTGGCGGAATTCAAAGCCTGGCTTCGGGTACGGCTGGTGGGGATAGGTGTGATTCCACGCACCGACGATGGCTTTCATCGGTACCTTCATCTGCTCAAGCATGCGTGGAACACTGTCGCGGTAGCCGTCGTACCAGCCGCCGACTACGAAGGTCGGGATCTGGATCGAGTCGTAGCGCGTCTTGAGCGCAGTGCGATCCCAGAACGGTCCGTCGCGCTGCTGGCGCTTGTAAGTGAGCCCCCAGGGCGGTCGGTCGAAGCGTTGTGCAAAGTACTGCTCATCGATCTTGTAGTCCGGGGCACCCGGCATGGCGTTCGCCAGGTCCTGACTCATTTCCCAGGAATCCACGTGCATGATGCCGTCCATGAAGTGTACGTCGTCCTGGTACAGATCATCGGTCGCGTCGACCGCGATGATGGCCTTGAGCGCCGGCGGCCGGCGCATCGCCATGTGGATGGAGTTGAAGCCGCCCCAGGATATGCCGAACATACCCACCTTGCCATTCGAGTAGGGCTGCCTGGCGAGCCAGGCGATCACCGAGTCGCCGTCTTTGTTCTCGATGTCGCTGTATTCGTACGGGATCAACGTCCCTTCGCTGTTGCCCGTGCCGCGAATGTCCACGCGTGCGACGACATAGCCACGCCGGACGAAATACGCATAAAAGGGATAACGGTCGCCGCGACCCTCGGTCTTGCGATACGGCAGGTATTCGAGCAGGACAGGGAATCGCCCCTGGTCGCCGTGGCCCTGCGGTAGCCAGATATCCGCAGCAAGACGCACGCCGTCCGGCATCCGGATCGAGACTTCTTTCATAACGACATCAAACGTAGGCGGCGATGGCGGCAGCGCAGTCGGAGCCGACAGCGCGCTGCTGGCGAAGCACAGCGACAATAGAGCCGCACCCACGATGAGTCGCATGTCGGGAGATTCCTCTAATAGCAACACAGCGGATATTACGCCGTAGAGCGACGTAAGCAATGCTCCGTGCGCGCACCGTGAGTGGGCTTTAGCTATCAAAAAGAAGCGCAGTACTACTTCGTGCCGTGGCGCGCAGATCTGGAGAAATGAATCCGCGGGGCTGCCTTTGCAATGAGTCGCCAGAGCGCGTGAAAGAGCAGCCAGATCAGGAGCGCGAACAGGACAGCGAACAGCAAGCCTTCGGGGGGCAGCGCGAATGCAGGCACCCAGTCGTTGAAGGTGGCACGCGCCAGTTCTGGGTCTATGTGAGTGCTTAGGTGGGCGCTGTGACGAAAAAGTGTGGCCTGCAGGGCGTCGATGGAAATCTGCAACCGCTGCAAGGTCTGGACCAGCGCCTGGATGGCAGAGCCTTCGGCGTGAAACGTAAGGCGCGGCTCGCGAGGTGATACTGAATCAGCTGAGTGATGTAACCGGGGACGAGTCCGCCAGCGATGACGGCGGCGACCAGCACAAGTCGATCGATCAGACCGCGCAGGAATCGCATGGGGATTGAGTACTCCTGGTGGGACGGGGACTATACGCCATAGACGTATAGAAGGATTGGAATGGGGCGCGACAGCACTTGGGACAGTTTGTACTATGTGCGGCTGAAAGTGTCCGAGTGGCGCGCGGCGCTGTCTTATCAGGTCGTTGAGGGCGCGATGGTTTCCTGCAAGATCATTGCTGATAGAGGGCGAAAACTGTGAGCACATTCCGACACTTTTCTCTTTGGCTGCTGCTTACGTCCGCCATGTCCTTCGCCGGCGTGGCTATCGCAGCACCGCAGCCGAAGTCCAAGGCGATCATGGATAGAGATCTACTCGAGGTGACGATCCCGCAGCTGGAGCGTCTCTACGCGCAGCATAAATACACTGTCACCGAGGTGGTGCAATGGCACCTTGCTCGTATCCACCGGTACGATGGCATCTATCGCGCCATCGAAACCGTGATGGCATCCGATGCGCTTGTCGTTGCTTCGAAAAAAGATGCGGAGGTCGCTCAGGGCCATGTCCAGCGCGGTCCCCTGTGGGGCGTACCCATTGTCATCAAGGCCAACACCAGCATTGAAGGACAGGTGACCACGGACGGCTGGTCGGGCTTCACGATTCCCGGCCATGAACTCATTGCCCCACGAGACGCCACCGTAGTAGCGAAGCTGCGTGCCGCAGGAGCCATCCTGATCGGGCACTCCAACATGCCGGATTTTGCCAACAGCGATACGAATCGCAG